>NZ_FQXR01000001.1 GCF_900130025.1 Sporanaerobacter acetigenes DSM 13106
GAAAGACGATGTATAGGGGCTGACACCTGCCCGGTGCTGGAAGGTTAAGGGGAAGGGTTAGCGCAAGCGAAGCTCTGAACTTAAGCCCCAGTAAACGGCGGCCGTAACTATAACGGTCCTAAGGTAGCGAAATTCCTTGTCGGGTAAGTTCCGACCCGCACGAAAGGTGTAACGACTTGGGCACTGTCTCAACAAGGGATCCGGTGAAATTGTAGTACTCGTGAAGATGCGAGTTACCCGCGACAGGACGGAAAGACCCCGTGGAGCTTTACTGTAGGCTGACATTGGATTTTGGTATTGCTTGTACAGGATAGGTGGGAGACTTGGAAACCAGGGCGCCAGCTTTGGTGGAGTCAACCTTGGGATACCACTCTTGCAATGCTGAAATTCTAACCAGAGGCTGTGAATCCAGTCTTGGGACACTGTCAGTTGGGCAGTTTGACTGGGGCGGTCGCCTCCTAAAGAGTAACGGAGGCGCTCAAAGGTTCCCTCAGCACGGTCGGAAATCGTGCGAAGAGTGTAAAGGCAGAAGGGAGCTTGACTGCGACACCTACAAGTGGAGCAGGAAGGAAACTTGGACTTAGTGATCCGGTGGCTTCCAAGTGGAAGGGCCATCGCTCAACGGATAAAAGCTACCCCGGGGATAACAGGCTTATCTCCCCCAAGAGTCCACATCGACGGGGAGGTTTGGCACCTCGATGTCGGCTCGTCTCATCCTGGGGCTGGAGTAGGTCCCAAGGGTTGGGCTGTTCGCCCATTAAAGAGGCACGCGAGCTGGGTTCAGAACGTCGTGAGACAGTTCGGTCCCTATCCGTCGTGGGCGTAGGAAATTTGAGAGGAGCTGTCCCTAGTACGAGAGGACCGGGATGGACAGACCGCTGGTGCATCAGTTGTCTCGCCAGAGGCACAGCTGAGTAGCTACGTCTGGAAGGAATAAGTGCTGAAGGCATCTAAGCACGAAGTCCCCCTCAAGATGAGATTTCCCACTTTTTAAGGTAAGACTCCAAGTAGACCACTTGGTTGATAGGTCCCAGGTATAAG
>NZ_FQXR01000002.1:300000-462022 GCF_900130025.1 Sporanaerobacter acetigenes DSM 13106
CTACTCCCATTCTATTGACTATGTTTTCCATCATTTCGTCTATAGCATTAACTACTCGGGAATTGGCTATATAGGAATGTTGGTATTGTAGCATCAGGGTCATTTCTTCATCTAGGGATACTGATGAAATAGAACCTTTTCTATCTTCTATTTGTTTTAGCAGTACTGCTTGATTTGAGGCAATGCTTTTGGCTTTTCTTCCTTCTATTCCAATGATATCTACCAAATCTCTGTAAAAATCATCAAAAGTCGTATTTTCTAATTCCTTAAAACCTTTTTCCCTAAGCTGAAGTATATCCTTTATGATTTCTCCGTCTCCTTTGGCACCACTTTTTGATACAGCTATTTTGTTGAAGTTCGAAAGATCTGGATTCACCTTTATATTTCCTGCAGTTATTTCTCCATCAGTAGGTACAAAAAATTTAGTCCCAGTATTTTCCTCTAGGTCTTTCCCACTTTCATGTATCGTATTTATTTCACTAGCTATGGTGCTTACAAGAGCATTTAGTTTTACTCTATATTCCACATCTATACTGTCACGAACAGCTATATATCCACCAAGTTCTCCTTTTTCGCCCAGTTCTATTTTGTCTCCTGTATCTTTCCAGTGAATATAGCCATATCCTCTATTGTCTGTCTTTATATCAATAGGATTTATATAGTCTCCATTGACTAAATCTCTTCCTTGAAGAGTCACTGCAATTTCTCCTGTGTTTTTTTCATAATAGGTAATAGGAATGAGTTTTGAAAGCTTATCTAATTTTTCATTTCTCATATCCTTAAAATCATTGGCCTTTATATTTGGGCCTCCACCTTCTGCCATTTTTATCTTTCCATTTAAATCTGATATATCTTTTAATAGACCATTTACTTCTTCTACTTTGTTCAATATTTCCTTGTTTAAATTTCTCTGTAAATTGTCAAGCTGCATATCTATATGGTTTACAGTTTGAGTAAAGGCTACTGCTGACTCATGAACTAGCCCCCTCAAAGTCAAGCTATCTGGCTCCTTGTATAGTTCTGACCATGAGCTCCAGAAATTGTTCATGACATTTTGAAGTCCGCTATCACTCAAATCGTTGAATATCATTTCAACTTCATTTAATATATCAGCCTTTGCATAGTGATATCCATAAATGCCCAATTCTCTTCTAAATCTCACATCTATAAATTCATCTCTTATCTGCCTTATCTCTTCTACATGAACTCCTGTGCCCATTTCATGCCCACCAACTTGAGTAGTAACATATCCATTAGTTGCATGAATAGCACTTTGCCTTACATAACTTGGATTGTTGACATTTGCAATATTGTGAGACACTGTATCTAATGCTCTTTTATTTGCATTTATGCCAGATATGGAAATATATAATCCTCCAAAAGCCATAATTACACCTTCCTATCAAAAATACTTTTACTTTGATTTAAATCACTTTTATCTTTCCCATAAGTTGTTGGAACTTGAGTGCTTGTCAAAAGATTTAAATTGAAATCTATCCATTCCAAATTGTCTCTAATGAGAGTATTGTTTAATTGATTTTTTTCATCTATATCGGATAAAATATGAAACAAATCTTCTCCTATACTTTCTAAAGACTCTCTTTCGCCTTCAGGCATTTTAGATATTAAAACAGAAAGGGGAAGCAATCTATCCATCCCCCAGTTGTCAAGAAGTTCTTCTCTTTTTAGTTCCAATAGAGCTATATTATTTATATATTCTTCTTCTTCCTTAGTAGTATTCTGAAGCTTATCCAAATCCTCATCAATTATAATTTGAGTTTTTTCTTGTGTAATGATTTGAAGTTCTTTTAAAACTTTCAATTCTTCTTTTAGAATTTCCTCCAACTCTTCCTTAAAAGTCACTTTATCACCACCATCATGCTCTTTTATCAAAATTTATATTTTCCATCATCTTTTCTACAATCTTTTTCCCATCTACTTCATAAGTTCCAGCTTTGATTTCTTCTTTTATTTTTTCCACAAGCTCTGTTCTAGTATCTGGAACGTTTTTAAGACTATTCACTGCGAATTGATACTCCAAGGCCTTTCCCGACAATTTCAATTCATCTTTCTTTGAATTCACTTTACTATTATCTATTTTCTTTATTCCTTGAGTATTATAAACTTGAATTATTTTATCTATTCTATTTATATTCATAAAAAACACCCCATTTTTCCTTTCTTGTATATATTATCGGAAAAAATGAGGTGTTACTTTAGACCTTTATTTTTTTTCGTCATCTCTATATCTTTCGGTAACTCTTATTTTTTGTCTTACTCTGGTGCTTTGCAATGTATCCTTTTGTTTACCGCTTATGGCCTGTTTGAATTCTCTTTGCATCTCCAAAGTGCATTTATCACAAAATCTCCCAGTTTTTATAGGCTTTCCGCATTTCTCACAGCTTAAAAGCAAATTGTTTTCATCTCTTACTTCTAGTCTTCCTTCTTTTAAAAATTCTATGATCTTTTTTGAATCTACTTCTGTTTCATCTGAAATTTCCTTTATGTTGGCACTTGGATTCTCTTCAATATATTCCTTGACCTTTTGAAAATCCATTTCATCATCTCTTCTACATTTAGGACAGATATTAAATCCATCATAAGAATAGACTCTCCCACAACGCCTACAATTTCTTATATCCATATTTTTCACCCCTCATATTTTAAGTCCAGAAGTTATAGTTAATGCATGGATTTTACCTGCTTTGACTTTTTTTAATGTCCTACCACATTCATTTAAAGTTCCTCCTGTAGTAATAATATCGTCAATCAAAAGAATTTCTTTGTCTTTAAATTCTAATGGTTCTTTGACTTCAAAAGCTCCCTCTAAACTTTTCATTCTCTGATACTTGTCCATTTTGTTTTGAATTCTTGTCCATTTAGTTCTTATGAGATTTCCTGTTGAAAAGGGGATATTTAGAGTTTCCCCTATATATTTTGCCAAGAGCTCTGATTGATCATATCCTCTTTGAGCTTTTTTTCTCCTATGAATAGGTACATAAGTTATGATATCTATATTTTCTAGAGGAATTGTAGCATTTATAGTGTTTATGAGTATTTCTCCAAGAGGCTTATAATAATACCCCTTTCCATTGTATTTATATTGATAGATTTTTTGTCGTATAAATTCATTGTAAAATAGAGAAAATATAGCTTCTTCAATATAAGGAGAATTTATATTTAGCCTTCTATTCATATATTCTAATTTAAATTTGCACTCAGGACATAGAAAACTTTTCTCTTCTACTTTTATACCACAAAAATAACATATATCATCATCCTGAAATAAAATATCATTAAATCCCTCAATTAATCTCATGATATCACCTAAAATACAGAAAATATTTGTCTTATCTTTACATCAAGACCTGAATACCTCTTTGTAATTCTATTGTTTTTAATCATCATATAAAGATATTTTTCATCTCCTACCAAAACCACCAGCTCTCTTGCTCTAGTAATAGCTGTATATAATAAATTCCTAGTCATTAGCATTGGAGGTCCCCAGTATATGGGCATGATGACTACTGGGAACTCACTTCCCTGACTTTTATGAACTGTAGTGGCATAGGCAAGTTTCAACTCATCTAATTGACTATAATCATATTCTACTTCTTTTTCATCGTCAAACAATACTTTAAGTATTCTATCTTCTTCATCTACACTAGTTATAAAGCCAAAGTCTCCATTGTATACGCCTTCTCCTTCTTCTTTAACTCTGCCATCCTCAATTATTTTCCATTCAGCGGTATAATTGTTTTTTATCTGCATGACTTTGTCCCCTACTCGAAATATTTCATTTCCTACCTTTTTTTCCGTCTTTCCATGTCCCTTTGGATTCAATATTTCCTGAAGAAATTTATTCAATGAATTGATTCCCACATCTCCCTTTTTCATAGGAGTAAGAACCTGTATATCTTTTAAGGGATCGTATCCATTGAAATTTGGTAGTCTCCTATTGCATAAACTAATTACAGTTTCTACAATTTCATTTGGATTGTATTTAGGTAAAAAATAAAAGTCTTTATCCTTTACATTTAAATATGGAGCTTCTCCTTTATTTATTCTATGGGCATTGACAATGATCATGCTTTCTTCTGCTTGTCTAAATATTTGGTCTAATTTTACAACTTTCACTACTCCACTTTCTATAATATCCCTCAATACATTTCCTGCACCTACTGATGGAAGCTGATCTATATCTCCTACAAATATAATTCTAGTCCCTGGCAATATAGCCTTTAGGAGATTGTTCATAAGAAGTATATCAACCATAGAAGTTTCATCTATAATGACTACATCTGCTTCCAATGGACTTTCTTCGTTTTTACCAAAAGCCAGATCCCCTTCTAAAAAAGAATATTCAAGAAGTCTATGTATAGTCTTTGCCTCTCTATTTGTAGCTTGACTCATTCTCTTTGCTGCTCTTCCTGTAGGAGCTCCCAAGACTATTTCTAGTTGTTCTCTTTCAAATACTTGAATAATGGCATTTATGGTGGTAGTCTTTCCTGTTCCAGGCCCTCCTGTAATGACAAGCATCCCATTTTCTACAGATTCTTTTATAGCTTCTATTTGTTTTTGTGCAAATAATATACCTTCTTCCTCTTCTATAGCCTTTATTTCCTTTTCTACTTCCATATTAAGAGAGTCTAGTTCTACTCTTGAAAGCTCTACTATTTTTCTACTCACATTGGATTCTGCTTTGTAATAGGGCATGTAATATACTACTACTTCATCATTTATATTTTCAATTTGTATATCTCCTCTAATGGCTAAATCCCTAAGGCTATCTTCTAAAAGTTCCAAATCCAATTGTAATATCTTGGAAATTTCCACGAGCAATTCATCTTTAGGAACAAAGCTATGACCACTTCCTGCATACTCTATGAGCTTAAATTTTATCCCTGCTTCTATCCTATATGGTGAATTTAAATCTATTCCCATATTTTGAGCTATTTTGTCTGCAGTTTTAAATCCAATTCCAAATACTTCTTCTGAAAGCCTATAGGGGTTTTCTTGTATTATCCTTATAGTATCCTTGCCATATTTCTTATATATCCTCACTCCATAAGAAGGACTTATATCATATTGGCCCAAAAAAACCATGATATCCTTAAGTTCTCTCTGTTCTTCAAAAGCTTCCATTATTTTTTCAATTTTCTTGTCTCCTATACCCTCTATTTCTTTTAATCTTTCTGGATTGTACTGTATAATATCTAGAGAATCCACTCCAAATCTTTCTACTATTTTTTCAGCTGTTTTTGGTCCTATGTAAGGAATGAGACCTGAAGAAAGATATTTTACTATTCCATTTAAAGTAGCTGGAACTACTGTAGATACATTGGCTATCTTGAGTTGTTCTCCATAGTTGGGATGGTTCGTCCATTCTCCTTCTACTTTCAAGGTCTCCCCTATATTTAGAAAGGGAACATATCCCACTATAGTTATGACATCATCACTTGTTTCCAATATGGCAACAGTATAACCATTGGATTCATTTGTATATATTATTTCCTCTAATGTTCCCTCTACCGTTATCAAAGCTTATTCCTCCAATTTGTTACTTTGCTTTAGAATATTATATCACAAAGTTTAGTGTAGAGTCTCTCTTATACTAAGTATTTCTTGTCTTAAGAGAGCTATATCTCCTTTAGTGGCTGGTTTGTCAGATTGAGAATAAAAATCATCTGTTTCATATGTTGTCCCATGTTTTTCTTCATAAAATTTTTCTACTATATATCCCTGTTTTATATGCTTTTCAATTGTCTTCATAGTATTTAAACTTTTTATCTTTATATTGAACTTTAAATATACGATTCCTTGACCATCTTCTTCTCCTACTTTTTCTATATATTTTATATTTACATATCCTAATGAACCATCATTTTTAGATATAGGTTTCCTCACCTTTATAGGAATAAAAATATTGTCCTTGTTGAAAGGAATCGGTACTCCATTGTTGCTTCCCAATAGTTCTCCATAATATTTATTTGATCCTTTTAAATCCAATAAAAAATATTTCCCTAGTCTATTTAAAAAAGTTCTAGTAGATTTATATACTTCTATTTCTCCACTACTAGATGTATATAAAATAGTGGAATTTCCCCTCATGTCCAGATAAACTGGAACAAAAGCCATTAATCCTTCACCTATATATTTCTCCATCTCCATAAAAATCCCTCCCTGACTTATTATACTAGAACGTATGTTCTAAGTCAAGAAGGGATTTTTTTTATTCCATATTTCCAATTGCCCTGGATAGTTCATTTATGCTTTTAGTCAATTCATCTAATTTACCTTCTATCCTGACTAGAAGATATATGGATATGACTATGGGAAAACCTAAATTGGCTATCTGGGAAAATACCTCATCCATATTTTCACCTCTTTTCTTTTTTAGATGACAGTAGGGGAGAAACCATTCTCCCCTACTGTAATATCTAGAATACAATATCTTCTACACTAGTTGTCACTATTCTTGCTCCTAGAGCTTCTACTATATCTCCGCCATTTGAATAGAATATATTTTTTGCAACTATTGTATCCATGACCTGTTTTATTTCTTCTTTTGTCGCATCTTCTCTGGGATTGTCTACAGCTATATTGACTTTTTTCTCGGATGCGTTTTTGAAATTCAACTCAAGTTTAGTTTTATCCATATTATCACCTCCTCATTTTTTCTATAAATATTTGACATTATTCTAATATTAGCTCTACTTCTTCTAGTTTCTTTACTTTGAGTAAATTCATAGTTTGAAGTCCTGCCAAAGCAGTTCCTACTCCATAGACATCTTCATTTGTTGCATTTACTTTTACATTTGAATAGGTCTTTGATTTTACTATTTGCTTATCTCCGTCCATTCCTCCATCTAGTTCAAGTTTAAGTCTAGAAGCTTCTTTTACTTCTTTCATTGCCATATTATCACCTCCTCTTATTTCTTTTGAAAACTACTTTCAAGTACCGCCGGTAAGTATATATTAATACAAGAGGAGAAAATAAAAAAAAGCAGAGTGACGTATTGTACTCACTCTGCTTTTCATGAACTTTCATTATTCTACTTATTTTTCCCGGGAAATAATCTATTTCTACATATTTTTGCATGAGAAATTGACTTTCTCCTTACTTTCCAAGTCCTTCATTTTTAAGAATTTCTGCCTTATCTGTCTTTTCCCAAGGAAGATCTAAATCTATTCTTCCAAAATGACCATAGCTAGCAGTTTGTTTGTATATTGGTCTTCTCAAATCTAGCTTGTCTATAATAGCTGCTGGTCTTAAATCAAAATGTTTTCTAACTAATTCTTCTATTTTTTCATCTTCAACTTTGCCAGTTCCAAAAGTATCTACATATATAGACAATGGTCTAGCTACACCTATAGCATAAGCAAGGCCAACTTCACATTTGTCTGCAAGTCCTGCTGCTACAATGTTCTTTGCCACATATCTTGCAGCATAAGCAGCTGAACGGTCTACTTTTGTTGGATCTTTTCCTGAAAATGCTCCACCACCATGACGTCCATATCCACCATAAGTATCAACTATTATTTTTCTTCCTGTAAGTCCCGCATCTCCCATAGGTCCACCAACTACAAATCTTCCTGTTGGGTTTACATAGTATTTAGTATTTTCATCTATCATATTTTCTGGAACTATTTTCTTTATTACATGTTCTATAATATCCTTTTTTATAGTTTCCAGTTCTACATCTGGAGAATGTTGAGTTGAAACTACTATGTTTTCAATTCTAACAGGTGTATTGTCATGATATTCAATAGTCACTTGAGTCTTTCCATCTGGTCTTAAGTAGGAAAGAGTGCCATCTTTTCTCACTTCTGTCAATCTTCTAGCTAATTTGTGAGCTAATGATATTGGCATAGGCATTAGCTCTTCTGTTTCATTGCAAGCATATCCAAACATCATACCTTGGTCTCCAGCACCAATTTTGTCATATTTGTCTTCTCCATTTCCTCTGCTTTCAAGAGCCTCATTGACTCCCATAGCTATATCTGGAGATTGTTCATTGATTGATGTCAGAACTGCACAAGTCTCTGCATCAAAGCCATATTTTGCTCTGGTATATCCTATTTCTTCTACTGTTTGTCTTACTACATGAGGTATATCTACATAACAATCTGTAGTTATTTCTCCTGCTACCAATACCATTCCTGTAGTCACAGAAGTTTCGCAAGCAACTCTTGCATAAGGGTCTTTTTCTAGTATGGCATCTAGTATGGCATCTGATATTTGATCACATACCTTGTCTGGATGTCCTTCAGTCACTGATTCTGACGTAAACAACCACTTTTTCATTAAACTGCCTCCTTGTTTATTTAAAATTTTTATAGTTTATTCTGAAAAACAAAATAGCCTCTTCCAAAAGGAAAAGGCAAGAAAAGTTGACCTCATCTTTCAGAATACTATTCTGTGGGATTTAGCACCTCACAGTCAAAGACCATAGGTTGCCGGGTTTCACAGGGCCCATTCCCTCCACCACTCTTGATAAGGCATCAAGATTTTTATTCATTTAGGCATATTTTAACACAATAAAAATATTGTGTCAACAAAGTGAAAAAATTGACATGGATTATGAAAACAACATAGCTTATATGTTTACTTTGAATATTGATGTAGTATAATATAAATATTTAAGTTATAATTTTGGCAAGGTGAATTGAATTCACCTTGCCACTGTTTTTCAAAGAACTGACACTATATTATAAGTCAAAGTAAATACTATGATACCAGCTGTTATAATACCAGATATAATTGCAGTTAGTGCTTTTTTGAAATTCAATTTAAGTAATGTTGCTGCTATGCATCCTGTCCAAGCTCCAGTAGTTGGTAAAGGTATTGCCACCAATATAAACAGACCCAATACACTATATTTTTTTATCTTATCTCTACTTCTCTTTAGAGTTCTATTTTTCACCCATATTACAGCTTTAGAAAATAATTTTGTATTTTCAAGAAAATTCATAACAGGCTCCAACAATTTCAATAAAAAAGGAACTATGATACTATTTCCCAATATACTTATGATTGTGCTTTCAATAGGGCTTAGTCCCAGAGATACTCCAAGTGGTATGGCGCCTCTTAGTTCAGAAAGTGGCATAGCAGCTAATATAAATACTTTTAATTCCTCACTCATCTCGATCCTCCTATAGCATATTAGTTTATTATATTCTATACACTAGAGAAAAACCCTTTAAACTTTTAAAACTATTTTAAAATAGTAAGAAATAGCGAGAATAGTGTAGATTTAAAGCGATAGTTTGTTATAATTTTATATATTCACTGTTTTTCATATGTGCATTGAAAGTGAAAATCCACTATACTATAAGAGTCGGCGGTCGACGGGGTGTAGCGCAGTTTGGTAGCGCACGTGGTTTGGGACCATGGGGCCGGGGGTTCGAATCCCTCCACCCCGACCACCAAAAGAAGGATTGAATATTCAATCCTTCTTTTTTTATGCCTTACCAACTTAAGGTCACCTTGGCTAATTTTACATTGTCAAGGTATTGTAATGTATTTGTAACCTATTTGATATATTATAATTATATAATTATCTTCAAAGGTACCCTTTAGAAAGGTTGATGTGATGAAAAAAATATTAGGAGCAATGAGAAGAGCTATTGAGGATTTTGATTTAATCCACGATGGCGACAAAATTGGAGTAGGACTTTCTGGCGGAAAAGACAGTATGGTCCTTTTATATGCACTAAAATTATATCAGGGATTTAGTCCGGAAAACTTTGAATTGGAAGCTTTTACAGTGAATCTTGGATATGAAGATTTTGACACAGAAACTATAAGAAAATACTGTGAAAATATTCACGTACCTTTCAATCTCAAAAAGACCAATATAAAAGATATAGTATTTGATGTAAGAAAAGAAAAAAATCCCTGTGCTCTATGTGCCAACATGCGTAGAGGTGCTATTCACAATTCCCTTAAGGAAAAAGATTTCAACAAACTTGCCTTAGCTCATCATGGAGATGATGCATTAGATACTCTTTTTTTGAGTATGCTCTATGAAGGAAGGATAAATACCCTTCAACCTTTAACCTATCTAGATAGAAAAAAGATATATGTCATTCGTCCCTTTTTATATCTATCAGAATACGACATAAAAGGAGCCCTAAACAAATATGAAATCCCAGTAGTTAAAAACCCTTGTCCTGTAGACAAAAAAACCAAGAGAGAATATATCCATAAGCTTTTAAAAGATATATACAAAGAAGTCCCTGGGTCCAGAGATAGACTTCTTAGAGCAATACAAAATGGCGAGGAACTAAATCTTTGGTTTTAATGAAAAGTGAGGTGGAGAAATGAACAATAATTTTAAAAAGTTTTTAGTAAGTTTAATTGCAATATCGTTAATTCTTAGTGGTAATATTCTTTCAATGGCTGAGGCAAAAAAAGCACCAGCTCAAACTTATACAATATATGAGACAACAAATACAGAAGATCTTTCTAGCGGGGTAATTCATGAAAATGTACTTAGGTTTACCAACAAGGGTTGGTGGAATATAAATGTGTTAAGAGTTGATTTGGAAGATGAGTACACAGAAATAAAGGGGTTATTTAGCAACAAGGGAATTTCAAACAGAGAAAAGGTAAGCACTATGGTGAAAGAATCCAATGCCATAGCTGGAGTCAATGGGGATTTCTTTGAATACAAACCATTTCCAAGCCCAATAGGTACCTTGATAAATAATGGGGAAATCATATCATCTCCAATGGCGAAAGAATATGCAAAACCTGCTTTTGTACTTGCAGATAGCAAAAATGCTTCAATTACTTATTTTGACAAAAGACTTGCAGCTGTATCTTCTGCAACAGGAACTGAAGTCATTCTTTCAGCTATAAACAAAGTAAGTCAAGCCTATGAAGAAGTAATGCTCTACAACAAACACTGGGGGCCTAAATCCATAGGAAACAAACTTCACAAAGACCTTATAGAAATAGTAGTAGTAGACAATATTGTAACTGACGTAAGAATTGGGCAGCCACCAGTAGACATCCCTGAAAATGGCTACATACTTGCTGGAAGGGGAAGAGTAGAAGAAAGGCTTTTAAATAATTTTCATCTAGGAGACACTGTGGAGCTTAGACTTTCCACTACTCCAAACTATGACAATATAAAGATGGCAATTGGCGGCGGAAGCATCATACTTAAAAATGGTGTAGCAATGAATACAGATATAGCTGCAAATGGATTGGATCCAAGAACAGGAATAGGAATTTCTAAAGATGGCAAAGAACTTATCATTGCAACTATAGATGGTAGAGATTCATCTTTCAAAGGGGTCACTGGAAAAACCTTTGGTTCCATAATGAAAGAATTGGGAGCAAATGATGCACTGCTATTTGACGGTGGTGGCTCTACTGCTATGGCAGTTAAATATGTAGATGAGGAAAATGTGAAAGTTGTCAACAAACCTTCTGATGGAGGAGAAAGAAAAGTTATAAATGGTGTAGGAGTATTTTCAAATGCACCTAAGGGAAATCTTTCTAGCATAAAAGTCGCAACTGATGACAAGAATATGTTCTTAAATACCACAAGAAGATTTAGTATAAAGGGATATGATGAATACAAAAATCCTATAGAAGTAGATCAAGAAAAAGTCACTTATACTGTAGAAGGTATAAAAGGTGAATTCAATGGAAATACATTAAAGGCCCTATCCACTGGAAAAGGCAAGATAATTGCAAACTATGAAGGTATCACTTCTTCCATTGATATTCAAGTATTAGAAACTGTAAGAGATATAGTTTCAGATATAGATAAATTCACTATAGATATAAATAGTCAAAAGAATTTGGGAGTATTCTACGGAAGGGATAGAGATGGATTTAATGCAATAGTATATCCTGAAGATGTAAAATGGGAAATCACAGGAAATATTGGAAAAGTTGAAAATGGCATATTTTACAGTAGTAGCGAACCAAGTTCTGGTGCCATAACCGCTAGAATTGGGGACGGAATAGAAAATATATTGGTAGCTGTAGGAAGCAAGGGAGTACTTCTTGAATCCTTTGAAGATTTAAATAGAGTATCTTTTTCTTCTTATCCAGCTGAAGTTTCAGGAAGTATTGGATTAGTAAGTGAAAATAAAGAAGGCAATGGCTCTTTGAGTCTTAAATATGACTTCACAGTAGGAGAAAAAACTAGAGCTGCTTATGTCAACTTAAATCCTAATGGTCAAAGTGGAATGCTTCTAGACGGAAATCCTAAAAAGCTAGGTCTTTGGGTATATGGAGACGAAGGAAATGCTTGGCTTAGAGGCAGCATCAAGGACAAAAATGATACTGAATACAATATAGATTTTGCAAAAGTAGTGGATTGGACAGGATGGCAATATGTTACAGCTGATATACCTTCAAATATAGCTTATCCAATCACTTTAAGTAAAATATATCTAGTAGAAACAGATCCTGTGAAAAAAAGCAGTGGAGAAATTTATATGGATGGCCTTGTAGCCGTATATCCTACAGGATATAAAAATATGGTATTACCTGCCTCTAGTACTATGACTGATGTAAAAAATAAAGAAGTAAAAAAAGATAAAAATGGTTTTTCCTTTATAGTCACCTCTGCTCCACAAAATCTGGACGATGTGGTTGAATATAAAGCTAGTGACAAAATCAAAGCTAATGTAAATAAGCACGATTTAGCCATATTCATGGGTGGTAGCACAGCTGATTTCAAGAAAGGGCTAAAGCCTAAAACAATCATGGATGTAAAAAGCGGATATAAACCTTATAGATATGGAAATGTACTTTTCATAAAAGCTGATAGTTCTAAAAATGGACTTAGAGCCACAAATTCAGAACAATGGCTATGGCTTAAAAATGATTTGACAAATTCAAAAGAAAAAAACATAGTTCTCATGTTGCCAACCCCAATATTCGGCAACGGAGGATTTACTGACAAACTTGAAGCAGAACTTCTACACAGTATACTTTCTGAAGCCAAACTAAATGGAAAAGATATTTGGGTAGTTTATGGAGGAAATGGAAATAGTAACGATTTGAAAGATGGAATCAGGTATATTCAAGTAAATTCAAAAGGAGTCTCAAATCCTCAAGATATTTACAATATCAGCATGGCTGAATTTGTAGTAAATAAAGACAATATCACATACCAAATAAAGCCTGTTTTTCAAAGACCTAAAATTCAGTAAAAATTGAATGAAAAAGCTGCTAACTTTAAGTTAGCAGCTTTTTCATTCAAACTTTTTTATCCAGTTTCCAAATACCCAGCCAGTTTTATTGTCTGAGGTCTTTACCTTATAGAAATAAAATCCTCTCTTAAGATTTGGTCCTTCCAATATAGTCATCTCTGTATTTTCTTTTATTTTCCCTATCTCCTTTCCATAGGGAGAAGACAAAAAAACTATATATTTTTTCCCATCAGGAATTACCTTGTCATCTTTACTGTATATGATAATATCTCCTTTGTGAGTTTCCTTTGGCGGATTTATTTTAGTTTTATTTTTCGGTACCCCTCTTGAAGGAATACTTCCTCTATTTACAGGAACTATCTTTTGTCCATATTGTTTTTTCGCAACTGAATAAATTTTGTTTTGATAGGTATTTGAATTTACATTTGGATTGTTCCTCTCCAAAAGTCCATTGTAGGCCCAAAGAGCAAAATACCAATTTTCCAATACATTTGGATCCATATCTCCTATTTGAGGCATCCTATCATTGGCATATCTCCACTTGGCAAGAAGAACATCTGCCCCAGCTTCAATATTATAAATTGGATCATTTTTAAGTTTATTTGCATCATAGCCTCTACTATGAACTTGCATGATGCCTATATTTCCACTTCTACTCGTATAAGGAGCACCTTTGTCATTGAACTGTCTAAAAGAACTCTCTATTTTTGCTATGGACTTTAAAATAACACTAGGTATTCCCCTCTTTTTTGCTACTTCTTCAACCAACTTTTCTGTCTCTTTTTTGGACAACTTTTTGCCCACTTCACAATAAGCCGTACTAAAGGCTCCCACCACTATCATGAGTAGCAGAAGAACAGATATAATCTTCCTTCTCATGAGAAAAAACCCCCTAATTTAAAGATTAATAATTTACATTTTGCCTTTTAAATTGCTCATATAGCATTTTGGCTAATCCTATACCTTCACCTTTCTTTGCTACTTCATTTGAAATTTGCTCATCAAACATATCTTCAAAAATCTTTGTAGCAGTGCTTTTTTCTATAAAACCATCTTCAGGTATAGTCTTTCTCATTTCTTTCATCGTCATGTGGATAAAAATAGTCTCAAAATCCTTGCATACATTCATCAGTTCTTCATCTTTATTTGTCTCTTTTGCACCTTCTATTTTTCTCTCTAAAATAGACTCATCTGGAGTACGCCTTGTGATAAAATCATTCGGAAGAATTTCCATATCATCACCTCAATTATCTCTTCAAATTGTTGATTATCTGTAGCATTTCATCTGAAGTCTGTATAGTCTTAGAATTTATCTCATAGGCTCTTTGAGCTGTAATCATCTTCACCATTTCTTCTACTACTTGAACATTGGAAGCTTCCAAATATCCTGATACAAGTCTTGATTTCATCTCTTCTACTTCCACTGGCATTTCTTCTCCTGAAGCTTGGCTGGCACTATATAAATTCATTCCTTCTCCTAAAAGCCCTTCAGGATTCATGAAATTCACCAATTTAAGTCTTCCTATATCAACTATTTCTCCATCTTCATCTCTTCCTGTTATATATCCAAATTCATCTATACTTATATCTCTCAAACCACTTTCAAAGATTATTTCATCTTCATCCTCACTTAATACTGTATATCCTTCTGAAGTCACCAATTTCCCTTCGTCTCCATCTATACTCAATTTAAAACTCCCATCCCTTGTATATCTAATATCTCCATTGGGAAGTTCTATGGCAAAAAAACCTTCTCCATCTATAGCTACATCATATGGGTTTTGAGTTTCTATAAAGCTACTAGTTCTAAAATCCCTTTTAGTAGCAGTAGGCATGACTCCATGACCTACTTCTAAATTTACAGGTCTACCTTGATCATCAGTCAAATTGCTCCTCTTCATATTGGCATAAAACAAATCCTTAAACTCTGCTCTTTGAGTTTTATAAGCCGTAGTATTTACATTGGAAAGATTGTTTGCAATAGTATCTATATTTAGCTGTTGTGCCCTCATTCCAGTAGCTGCAGTCCACATAGCTCTCATTTTTTCGCCCTCCTATACTCTTCCTATTTCATTTGCTGATTTCTCAAGCATTTCATCCTGAACTCTTATGGCTTTCTGGCAAGATTCAAAATTTCTCAAAAGATTTATCATCTCCACCATTTCTTTTATAGAATCTACATTGGAGTCTTCCAAAAAACCTTGGAGTACTTCTCCACCAAAAGGTGCTTCTTCCCCTTCAATATCTTCTGGCATTTGATATAGATTATTCCCTACTTTTCTTAAATATTCCTTGTTGTCCAAATCCACTACATCAAGCATAGACACATTTAGTTCTTGTCCTCTGCCCATGTCTATAGGCCCATTTTGCCCCAATACTTTATATCCATCAATTGTCGTCAATTCTCCATTTGCATTTACAGTAAAAGCACCATTTCTTGTATAATAGATTTCACCATTATCTCCTTGGACTTTAAAAAATCCACTTCCATTTAAGGCTACATCATATTTCCCACCGGTCTCAACAATTGATCCTTGGCTGAAATCTACTACAACTTTTTTCACATTGACTCCTGCACTCATAGTACCTATGACTCTAGGGCTTGGATTGTATACAAGTCCCTGTATCATTGCCTCTAAATTTCCACCTTGACCTTGTACAGGATTTCCACCTGGACCAACTATATAGTTTTCTGCATCTACCTTGTACTCATTTTTTTCATTTCTATAGAAAGTCCTTAAATATCCTTCATCATCTACAACAAATTGAATATCCTTTACATAACTAATTCCATTGGGCGTTCTCACCATGAAATAGCCTTCCTCCGTATGAGCTGTATGTGTTTCTCCATCTGTTTGATAATATATTTCATTTTCTCCACTTGACCTAATACTTGGTTTGTCATTTATTTTGCTAAGAAGCACTTCTGGAAAAGATTCAGTTATAGTTATATCTTTCTTATATCCCATTGTATTCATATTTGAAAGATTATTTGCTATTGATTCTAATCTTTTTTGATTTGCTATAAGAGAAGTTGCAGATATATACAGTCCTCTATTCAAAATTCATCACATCCTCATTAAATACTCTAGAATGTTATCGTCATATGGAAAAAAACCTTTAGTATCTTCCACCGATAGATTCTTCACCTACTATACTATTATCTAGTACATCTACCCAATCCAAAGCCTTTCCTGTACCTATAGCCACACATTCAATAGGATCATCCGCAATTCTTGTTGGAATTCCTGTTCTCTCAAATATGAGCTTGTCCAAACCATATAGTAATGCTCCTCCCCCAGTCATGACTATGCCTGTATTTCCAATATCCGCTGCCAATTCTGGTGGAGTCCTTTCAAGTACTGCATGAACTGTATCCACTATATTTGTAATAGGCTCCTCAAGAGCTTCTAAAATTTCCTCTGAAGACACAATTATAGTCTTTGGAAGACCTGTAACTAAATTTCTCCCTCTTATCTCCATAGTTATATCTTTATCTCTTTTATACGCTGTCCCTATTTTCATCTTCAACTCTTCGGCACTACGTTCTCCAATCATCACATTGTGTTTTTTTCTTATATATCTAATTATAGCATCATCACATTCATCCCCAGCTACTTTTATTGAACGACTAACAACCATGCCGCCCAATGATATAACTGCTACATCAGTAGTACCCCCACCTATATCCACTACCATATTTCCATTTGGTTGCGTGATATCAATTCCAGCTCCTATAGCTGCTGCAATAGGTTCTTCTATAAGGTATGTCTTTTTAGCGCCCGCTTGAGTGCTAGCTTCTACAACTGCCCTTTTTTCAACTTCAGTTACACCACTAGGTACACAAACTATAATTCTAGGTTTGAAAAAACTCTTGCCTATAGCTTTTTGAATAAAATATTTAAGCATTTTTTCCGTCACTTCATAGTCAGATATTACTCCATCTCTAAGTGGTCTCATTGCAATGATATTTCCTGGTGTACGCCCTAGCATTTTTCTTGCCTCTTCTCCAACAGCTAAAAATTGTTTAGTATTTTGATCTATTGCTACTACTGATGGCTCATTTAGAACTATTCCCTTTCCCTTTGCATAGACAAGAATACTAGCAGTCCCCAAATCTATTCCCATATCAGTTTTTAATGCAGCCATTACTTTTCCTCCTTTTTGGTTTATTATATATCAATTGTAGTTGATTTTTCCATAAAATTTCGCATCATAATATTATTCTATATAAATGCAAAAAACCCTTTATTTTTTTAAAATTATTTGAAAATTTTATCCAAAAATGCTTAAAAGGTCCCATAGGGACCTATTTAATCGTTTACAGCTTTGTATTTCATCTTTGTAGCCTTGCCACCTCTTATATGTCTTTCTGCTTTGTTCTGTTCTAATACTTCTTTCACCATACTTGCAATAAGAGGGTTTATCTTTGGGAGCCTTTCAGTCACATCTTTATGTACTGTACTTTTGCTCACCCCAAATACACCGGCTGCTTGTCTTACGGTGGCTTTTTCACTTATTATATATTTTGCAATCTCTAGTGCTCTTTCTTCTATATAGTCTTTCACATATTTAACCCCCTTTAAACTTATTTTGGGATTTTAACCTTTTTTAAATACTTATGCACATTTTAAAATTTATAGAACTCTTATTGCCTAATTTGAAAATTAGTTTAAATTAGGCAAATAATTTTTAGGATCCATATTTTCCTCATTTAATATAACCTCGAAGTGAAGATGTGGCGCATCTGCCATTTCTATTCCCTTAGGCTTTCCTATGCCGCTTATAGTATCACCCTTTTTTACTTTTTGTCCTACTTGTACCATGTCTTTAGTAGAAAGATTTGCATACTTTGTCTTAAGTCCATTTTCATGATCAAGTACTATGACCACTCCCCACAACTCATCTTCGTATGCTTCACTTACTGTTCCCCCTAAGCTAGCTTTTACAGGGGTTCCCTCTTTTGCCTCTATGTCTACTCCACCATGACTAGTCCATTCTTCCAATGTCTTTGAATAAACCAAATTTTCTCCTGTAAAATCTAGTATCATTTTTCCTTCCACTGGCATACAAAAAGTTTCTTTAGCTTCTGGTTTTGGTTTTTCTTCTTCTAACTTTTCTGGTTCCTCTAAATCTTCATCTAAATTTAAATCTTCTTTATCTTCTTCTTTGTTTTCTCCCATTTTGGCACTCGCCAAAGAAGGCTCCATCAAATCCTTTTCATAATCTCCCATTTCACCATCTTCTACTACGAAAAAGTCTTCATCTTTTATAGGCTTATCATTGCTTTCAATTTTCTTTAAATTATTTCTAGATACCCAAACTGATGTTACAGCTACTACACATACACAGATAAATAAAATAATATAAAATCCATCTTTCTCCCACGAAAACTTGTTTTTCATCTCTTCACCTCCATTAGCTAGTATTACCAAATTTAAATATTTAATACATAAAAAAAGTGAGTAAAAGAACTTTTTTTAGTTCTTTTACTCACTTTTTATATTGTTCTATTTCAACACCTGTATAATAATGCTTAATTATTTCTATATAATCACTACCTTTTTTAGCCATGCCATTGGCACCCCATTGACTCATGCCCACCCCATGACCATAGCCAGTAGTTTCAATATCCACTATTTCAGCCTTGGGATTGTAGGTAATCTTAAAATTGGTGGAATTCAAATTGAAAAGTTCTCGAAGTTCCCTTCCTTCCACCACATGACCATCAATCATTATCTTTTTTATCCTTCCACTTTCAGTCCTTTCAACAAGCTTTATCTTTTCTGGAAGATTTTCTTGAGTAATATTGGCATTTGGATATATACTCTTTATCTTTTCTATAAATTCACCTACAGTAAAAGTAGCAACACTTTTAAACTTTGGTGCCTCCTCTTCATTGGGACTTTGAACCCCTTTCAGATAAGGCACATCATTTGCAAATACATCTTTTGAATCCTCTGTCATACCACCACTAGTAGAATGATATAGAGGCTCTATTATCTCACCGTCATAATATATTACTTCTCCCTTTGTACTATCTACAGCCTTTTCAATCTTAGACCAATACTTGTCAACCCATTTCTTTGAATGAATGCTCTCAAGCTCCCCCAAAGAAAGAAAAGCTTGACAGTGAACACCAGTACAAAGTGGAGCTTGTGGATGATCTGGATGGCCTTCTTTGAACTTATTTGTCTTATAAAGAGCATAAGTCCTACTAGCCACTGCCTGGGCCTTCAAAGCTTCCTCGTCAAACTCTGCTGGCATCTCAGCCGCTACCACTCCTTTTACATAGTCCTCAAGAGGAATTTTAACTACCTCTTGGGTCCTAGTATCATATACTTTTATGTATCCATCAAACTTTTCATCTACTATATTTTCTTCTATTTTCTTTTCTTTTGCTATTTCCTTTGTATCTTCCTTAGAGACTAAATTCACAGTCTTCACCAAAATTGTGGGAAGAACGATAGTGATTATCAAAATAAATGCCAGGTATATCCAAAACTTTTTCATCTTTTCCCCCTCTTTTTCATCTCAAAGTTATCTAATTACATTCTATGCTATGGGAAAAGATGATATGTTAATTATTCTATTCTATAAATTTTAGCTCCCAATTCAGAAAGCTTATTTTCAATGCCATCATATCCTCTGTCAATATGGTAGATATTATCTATAGTAGTCTTTCCATCTGCCACCAATCCTGCAAGTATTAAAGCTGCTCCTGCTCTTAAATCTGTAGCCTTCACAGGGGCTGAAGTCAAACTATTAACTCCCTGAACTATGGCAGATCTACCATCAATCTTTATATTTGCACCCATTCTCTTAAGTTCATCTACATGCATAAATCTGTTTTCAAATACAGTTTCAATAATGACACTTGTTCCTTCAGTCACACTCATAAGGCTCATAAATTGAGCTTGCATATCTGTGGGAAATCCTGGATAAGGAAGAGTCTTTATATCCACAGCCTTTCTATCAGCCGTACCTATAACTCTTATCTTGTCTCCATTTTCCCAAATTTCACATCCAATTTCTCTAAGCTTTGCAATTGCTGGCTTTATATGGCTAGGAATCACATTTTCAATAATGATATCTCCACCTGTAATGGCACTTGCCACCATAAAAGTACCAGCTTCAATCCTGTCTGGTATAATGGAATGAGTTGCTCCTCCAAGCTTTTCTACACCACGAATACGAATACTACTAGTTCCTGCTCCACTTATATCTGCACCCATCTTGTTTAAAAAATTGGCTAAGTCAACTATTTCTGGCTCCATAGCTGCATTGTCAATAGTAGTCTCTCCCTCTGCCAATACAGCTGCCATCATGACATTTTCTGTAGCACCTACACTGGGAAAATCCAAATAAATTCTATCACCTTTGAGTTTATCTCCAAATGCTCCAACATATCCATGGTCCACATCAATTTCTGCTCCCAACGCTTTAAATCCCTTTAAGTGTAAATCTATAGGGCGGGTTCCTATGGCACAACCTCCAGGAAGAGAAGTTTTTGCCTTCCCCAAGCGGGTCAATAAGGGTCCCATAACTAAAAAAGAAGCCCTCATTTTACTCATCAACTCATAGGGTGTTTCATATTTGTCCATATTGGCAGAATTTATCTTTATTTTTCCTCCGCCATATTTTTCTACATCTGCTCCAAGTAATGACAATACCTCACAAAAAACATCTACATCCTTTAAATTTGGCACATCTTCCAAAACAATATCTTCCGTACCCAACAAAGAAGCCGCAAGAATTGGCAGTGCTGAATTTTTGGCCCCACTAATCCTAACTGTTCCTTTTAATGGAGGGCTCTTCTCCACCACAATTTTGCCCAAAACAAATCCCTCCTACTCTTTTTCTTTAATAGCCTATAGTAATAATAGGTGTTCCAATCCAGATATACGTTTTGTCTTCATACTCATTATACCTCATAGCCACATTATAATTCATCTTTTTATTTCCTGTATAGATATAATTATTTATAAGTGGAGTATAAGCAGTAATACTGACTAAATTTTCATCTTCATAATTCTCTATTATTTTACCATTTATTTTATTAATTGTCATTTGAATTTTTTTGTCTATCTCATTCCTACTTAATTTTCCATTAAAGCTGCCTATAATGCAAGTGGTAATTTCTGCTTTATTTTCATTTTGCTTAAATATTGCTCTTCTTTTCTCCATTATTTCATCAATTCTATCATATTCCTCTGTTTTTATCATATCTACAAAAGCAGTAGTTTCTCCGCCCATCTTTTCCTCGTCTAAATAAGATGTAACAAATATACTTATTGCTTCACCATTTTCATTTTTTCCCCAAATATTGTATTGAATAGAACGGTCTTCAACTGTTATATTTTCTGAATAACAATTCTTATCACAATTTTTTTCATAGAAATTTTCTTCTGTTTTTTCTCCAACTATGCCCATTTCTTCTTTTATACCCTGACCTAGTTCAATTATTTCACTTTCACTTAAAAATTTATCAACTATAACTCCCCCGAAATTTATATCCATTTCAACTATATCTGCTCCTATTTCTTCAAGACTCTCTACCATCTTGTTTCCAGTACCATTCATACCAGTACAACTTGTACCTAAAACCAAAATACATATAACAATAAAATATAATGCCCTCTTCATTATCTTTACCTCCTCATATCATTAAAATCAAATGTAAACACAGAAGAACCGTCCCCTTGTGTCTTTGTGTTCTATTTTTGAGGAAAGGGCACTATGTAAAAATGTAAAGGGGGACAAAACACTTTTACTAAAAAAAGCACCCTTTCCTCATGATATGAGTATTGCCATGAGAGGGTACTTTTTATACATCAATCTCTTATTTTTCTATCTTCAACAGTGACTAAATCAGCAACTTCAAGTCTGTTTATAGCTCTCTTTAGAGCCATTTCAGCTCTTGCCACATCTAGTCCATCTTGCCTATTTTTTAATCTTTTTTCTGCTCTTTCTTTGGCCTTTTTAGCTCTTTCTATATCTATTTCTTCAGGCCATTCTGCTGAATCTGCAATGATTGTAGTTTTTTCGCTGGCAACTTCAATATATCCATTAGATACAGCAGCTATTCTTTCCTTTCCGTCTTCTGTCCTTATCTTTACTTTCCCAATTGTAAGAGGAGTCACAAGAGGAGCTCTGCCTTTTAATACTGCAAAATCTCCTTCTACGCCTCTTGCTACAACCATTTCCACTTCACCGGAAAAAAACATTCTATCAGGAGTCACAATTTCAAGAAGAAAATTAGCCATGATTATTCCTCCATCTTCTTAGCTTTTTCTACCACTTCATCAATAGTTCCAACCATGAAGAAGGCTTGTTCTGGCAAATCATCATGTTTTCCTTCAAGAATTTCCTTAAATCCTCTTACTGTTTCCCTAATAGGAACGTATTTTCCTTCCATTCCTGTAAACTCTTCAGCTACATGGAAAGGTTGTGATAAAAATCTTTGAATCTTTCTAGCACGAGCAACTATAAGCTTATCATCTTCTGAAAGTTCATCAATTCCAAGTATAGCAATGATGTCTTGAAGATCTTTATATCTTTGAAGAACTTCTTGCACTCCACGAGCAACTTCATAGTGTTCATTTCCTACTACTGCTGGATCTAGTATTCTTGAAGTAGAATCTAGTGGATCTACTGCAGGATAAATACCCAATTCAGCAATTTGACGGGATAGAACTGTAGTTGCATCTAAGTGAGCAAATGTTGTAGCTGGTGCCGGATCAGTCAAGTCATCAGCTGGAACATATATAGCTTGAACTGATGTGATAGAACCTTTTTTTGTAGAAGTGATTCTCTCTTGCAATTGACCCATTTCAGTTGCAAGTGTTGGTTGATAACCTACGGCACTAGGCATTCTTCCAAGTAGTGCTGATACTTCTGAACCAGCTTGAGTAAATCTAAATATATTGTCTATAAATAAAAGTACGTCTTGACCTTCTTGATCTCTAAAATATTCTGCCATCGTAAGACCTGTAAGTCCAACTCTCATTCTTGATCCTGGTGGCTCATTCATCTGACCAAATACTAGTGTAGTCTTATCTATAACACCAGATTCAATCATTTCATAATATAGATCATTTCCTTCTCTGGTTCTCTCTCCTACTCCTGCAAATACAGAAAGTCCACCATGCTGTTTAGCTATATTGTTTATAAGCTCCATGATAAGAACTGTCTTTCCTACTCCAGCACCACCAAATAGGCCTATCTTTCCACCCCTTGAATAAGGAGCAATAAGGTCTACTACTTTGATTCCCGTTTCAAAAATTTCTTTTGAAGTTTCTTGTTCTTCAAAAGATGGAGCTGGTCTATGAATTGGAGCAAAATGCTTTGCTTTGACAGGTCCTTTTTCATCTATAGGCTCGCCCAATACATTAAATAGTCTTCCCAAAGTTTCTTTACCTACTGGAACCTTTACAGACTCGCCTGTATCTAATGCTTCCATACCTCTTATAAGTCCATCCGTAGAACCCATAGCTATACATCTTACAGTATCGTCTCCTGTATGTTGTGCAACCTCTACTACCAATCTTTGTCCATGATTATCTATTTCTATGGCATTTAAAAGATTGGGTAGGTTTTCTTCGGCAAATCTTATATCAACTATAGGTCCAATGACTTGAACTATCTTACCTATGTTTTTGTCCATATCCACACTCCTTTCTACCTTACTTTAGAGCTTCTGCTCCTGCTACAATTTCAGACAATTCACTAGTTATAGCAGCCTGACGTGCTCTATTGAAACTAATAGTTAAATCGTCAATCATCTCTTCTGCATTGTCCGTAGCTGATTCCATGGCAGTTCTTCTTGCACCTTGTTCACTACAAGAAGATTCCATAAGAGCACCATAAATAGTACTTTCAATGTATTTTGGAATAAGGTAGTCAAGTACTTCTTCTGGAGAAGGCTCATATTCTACTACAGATATTTTTTTATCTTCCCCACCTTTAATATCGCTAGGAAGAAGTTTTATCACATTGGTCTCTTGAGAAATCGTAGTAATAAATTTTGTGTAGGCAAGTTTCACTTCATCTATTTCTTTTTTCTCATATAGATCCATAACAAGTTTTCCCATTTCCTGTGCATCACTGAAAAAAGGCTCTTCTGTTATGCCTACAAATTCACCCACTACATTGTATCCTCTTCTCTTAAAATAATCTCTTCCCTTATATCCAACAACTACTAGCAAGGTATCTTCCTTTTTATCTCTTATCTCATTTTCCACAAGTCTCATGATATTTGAATTGTATCCTCCTGCCAATCCTCTATCAGCAGTCACTACTATATAAAGGGACTTTTCTACTTCCCTCTTTTCCAAGAAAGGATGAGATATATTCCCAGTAGTAGAAAGTATCTCTTGAATACTCTCATATACTGTATCAAAATATGGTCTTGTAGTCTCTAGTTTTTCCCTTGCTTTTCTAAGTTTCGCAGAAGAAACTAGCTCCATAGCCTTAGTTATTTGTCTAGTATTTCTAATTCCTCTTATACGTCTCTTTATATCTCTTGTTGATTCAGCCAAATTTTCACCCCCTGCTTTTAAGGGAATTTAATGGAAATTCTTCTTAAATTCTACAATAGCATCCTTTAGCTTTTCATCAGTTTCGTTTGTTATATCTTTTTCCGTCTTTATACTTTCAATTATCTCTGGATAATTGTTATTCACAAAATTCACAAATTCTTTTTCAAATTGACTTACTTTTTCCACAGGTATATCAGTTAAATGTCGATTTATGACTGCATAAAGTATGACAACTTGGTCTTCAACCTTCATAGGACTATATTGAGGTTGCTTAAGGATTTCCATCATTCTTTCACCTTGGTGAAGTCTTTCCTTAGTATCCTTGTCAAGTTCCGAACCAAATTGAGCAAAAGCAGCCAATTCCCTGTATTGAGCCAATTCAAGTTTAAGTTTCCCTGCAACCTTCTTCATAGCCTTTATCTGAGCAGCACCACCAACTCTAGATACAGAAAGTCCAGTATTTATAGCTGGTCTCTGTCCTGAGAAAAACAAATCTGTCTCTAAGAATATCTGTCCATCAGTTATAGAAATAACATTAGTTGGAATATATGCAGATATATCTCCAGCTAAAGTTTCAATAATAGGTAGTGCTGTGATAGAGCCTCCGCCATATTTTTCATCCAATTTTGCAGATCTTTCAAGAAGTCTTGAATGTAAATAAAATACATCTCCAGGGAAAGCTTCACGTCCTGGTGGTCTACGAAGAAGTAATGACATTGCTCTATATGCAATAGCATGTTTGGAAAGGTCATCATAAACAATAAGTACATCCTTTCCCTGTGCCATAAATTCCTCTCCCATAGTTA
This sequence comes from Sporanaerobacter acetigenes DSM 13106, assembly GCF_900130025.1. Classification (NCBI taxonomy): domain Bacteria; kingdom Bacillati; phylum Bacillota; class Tissierellia; order Tissierellales; family Sporanaerobacteraceae; genus Sporanaerobacter; species Sporanaerobacter acetigenes. The sequence continues at coordinate 325,532 of NZ_FQXR01000002.1, forward strand.
CACCTGAATATGGTGCTATATATTGAAGTGGAGCAAGTTCACTAGCTGTTGCTGAAACTACAATAGTATAGTCCATAGCTCCGTTTTTTTCCAATACATCAACTATTTGGGCTACAGTACTTCTCTTTTGTCCTATAGCTACATAAATACATATTACATCTTGACTCTTTTGATTTAAAATAGTATCAATAGCCAAAGCTGTCTTTCCAGTTTGTCTATCTCCTATGATAAGCTCTCTTTGTCCTCTACCTATAGGGAACATAGAGTCAATAGCCTTTATACCAGTCTGTAGTGGTTGGTTTACACTTTTTCTCGTAATAACCCCTGGAGCTATCTTTTCAATAGGTTTAAATTCTTGAGCATTTATAGGACCTTTTCCATCTATAGGCTGCCCAAGAGCGTTTACTACTCTGCCTATCATCACATCTCCAACAGGAACCTCTACTATCCTTCCCGTTCTCTTTACAGTATCTCCTTCTTTTATGTCTCTATCTGAACCTAGAAGCACACAACCTACATTGTCTTCCTCTAAATTCAGAGCCATTCCATAAACTTCTCCAGGAAATTCTATAAGTTCACCAGCCATACATCCTTCAAGACCATGAATTCTCGCTATTCCATCTCCTACTTGGATGACAGTTCCCACGTCTACCATGTTAAGCTTTTTTTCATATCTTTTTATCTGTTCCTTAATGACTGAACTTATTTCTTCTGGCCTTAGTTCCATTAGATTATCACCTCTACTTCCTTTATACTCTCATTCCTTTCAAATTCTTTTCAATAGACTCTAGTTGTCCTTTCACAGTTCCATCTATTATCTTGTTGTCAATTTTCAAAATTGCTCCTCCTATGATGCTCTCGTCAACAAGATTTTTAAGTACTACATTCTTGTTCAATTCCCTTGAAAGTTTTTCTTTAAGTCTATTTTGAGTACTCTCATCCATTGGAATAGCCGTCACCACTGTAGCTAAGGCAATATTTTTTTCTTCATTGTAAAGAAAATCAAAGTACTCACTTATTTCTTCAATATACATCTCTCTTCTTTTATCAACTATCACATAGAGGAAATTTAAAATTTCCTCAGAAACCTTTCCTCCAAATACATGATTTAAAATTTCTTTTTTTTCATCCTTAGATACCTTGGGATGATTTAACACTTTTTTAAAATCATTTTCTTCAATCAATACATTAGACACAGCATTTATTTCTTCTTTGAACTGATCCACTTTATCTAATTCTAAACCAGTCTCAAACAAAGCCAAAGCATATCTTTTGCTGACTAATTTTGCCATTTGTCCACCCCTACCTCGTCTACAAACTTGTCAATCATATCTTTTTGCAAGTTCATATCAAGATTTTTGTCAATGACTTTAGAAGCTATTAAAATTGCCATTTCTCCTGCTTGAAGTTTTATTTCTTCTAGAGCTTTTTCTTTTTCTCTCTCTATTTCAACTCTTGCTTTTTCCATGATACTATTTGCTTCAACTCTTGCTTCATTGACAATATCTTGTTTTATCTCTTCACCACGTTTTCTAGAGTCTTCTATTATCTTCTGGCCTTCAGTTTTGGCTTCATTTATTTTAAACTCATATTCACTCTTTAATTCTATAGCTTCACTTTTAAGAGCTTTGGCATCATCTATATCGCTTTGAATTCCTTCTTTTCTCTCATTCATAAATTTAGAAACAGGTTTATATAGAAAATGTCTCAAAATAAAGAACAACACCACTGTAGCAATTAATTGCAATATCATTGAAGAAAGCTGTGGCAAAACTCTTACATCAAAATCCATAAACTAAACCTCCTTCTTTTGAGGTGATTCTAAGAGATGGGTTCCCCCATCTCATTAAAGATTCAAATAAGCAGTTAAAAGTGGTCTTACAAACAATAGTATTATAGCGATAACTAAACCATAAATACCAGTAGTCTCTGCAACTGCTTGACCTAAAAGCATAGTTCTCGTAATATCACCTTGTGCTTCTGGTTGTCTTCCTACCGCTTCTGCAGCCTTTCCAGCAGCATTACCCTGACCAATTCCAGGTCCAATACCTGCTATCATAGCAAGTCCTGCACCTATAGCTGAACACCCCAATATAAAAGCTTCACTAGTTATTCCTTGCATCATTATTCTTCCTCCTTCCAAAATTTGAAAATATAGATTTGTTTTATTCATACTATTCCATGGCACTAGATATAAATATCATAGTAAGCATGGAAAAAATAAATGTCTGAAGTATACCAGAGAAAACATCAAAATATGCATGCATCACTGGTGTAAGTATTGGTGCAAAATATCCCAATGCACTATACACTAAACTCATGATTATAACTCCACTCAAAACATTACCAAACAAACGGAAAGAAAGTGATATTGGATTGGCAAATTCATCTATAACATTTAGTGGAGTAAGTAATGGTAGTGGTTCTGTAAAGCTCTTGAAAAACCCCACAAATCCCTTTGATTTTGCTCTATAAAATTGAGTTAAAGCAAATGTCATAAGGGCCAAAGTAAGTGTCACACTATAATCTGATGTTGGAGGTGTAAAACCTAAAAGTCCAAATAGATTAGCTACTAGAAGATATAGTACCAATGTAGTAATATATGGTGCAAAAAACATATTTTTAGGACCCATAGTACTCTCAACCAGCCCATCTATTCCTTGAATTAATGCTTCTACAACATTTAAAAATTTTGAAGGTTTTTCATCTACTTTTGCTTTCTTGATTTTACTATTTACAACCAATGCAAAAATAGTAAGTATAATAACCACTATCCATGAGTTCACAACGGAATCAGGTACTACTATATCTTTTCCAAATAACTTCATATATATTTCTATTTTCAAATATTCTCCCTCCTTTCCTATGCCTTCTACCTAGATTCTTTTTGCTTTATAGCTTCTTTTATACTCTCATATATAGTACTAGAAAGTATAACTATTTTTATAATAAAAAATCCTAATACCGTAGTCAAAAAATTTATATAATTGGCCTTTGCTGCCACAAATAGTACTACAAAATAAATAGCATATCTAATAAAATAATTTCCCAGAGTGTAACTGTAAGCTTTAGAGGGTTTCATCAGAACAGCTTTTTTCGTAGTTTTCCCCATAAGTATAAAACTTAAAATATTTATACTTGAACCAAAGATCATACCCAATATATAAGGTTTTGGTTCTTTCAAAAATATAGCCAATATTCCTATGATTATGAGGCTTAGTGCTATAGCCTTCTTTATGATTCCAGAAATGACTTTGTCTTGAAACATTTTTCACTTCCTCTTATCTTTCTTGTCATCAGCAAGATTAAACAAATTCATAAATCCTGCCATTGCTCCTAAAATAATAAAAATAATGGAAAATAACATATCTTTTTTGAATACTTTATCCAACCATCCACCCAAGTATACTCCCAATATTATAGGTACAACTATAGATAGGCCTACTTGAGTTATGAGGCTTAAATTTTTTAGCATATCTTTTTTCCCATTATTCTTCAAAATCAACACTCCACAAATATTTTTATTCATATAAAATAATATATACCAATAGAAGATAATTTTCAAACTAATTTAACAATTATCGTATAAATTATAGTTAAAACTTATTTTACTATATATATTACATTATAATTCATATATATTTTAATTTCTACAATAGTCAAAAGAAAAAGGCAGCAAATTTGCTGTCTTTCTCCAGTTTAAATTATTTTACATTATAATAGCAAGAATCCCAAAATAATTATGATTCCTGACCAAATAAGATCAATCAAACAGAATCCCATGATGTCCCTTGCTCCAAGTCCTGCAATACCTAGTGCTGGTAGAGCCCAAAATGGTTGAATCATATTTGTCCAAGCATCTCCCCAGGCAATAGCCATAGCGGTTTTAGCAGCTGGTACACCAAGAGCTTGTCCAGCTGGCATCATGATAGGAGCTTGAACAGCCCATTGTCCACCACCAGATGGAACAAAGAAATTTATAATTCCAGCACTCAAGAATGTGTATACTGGAAATGACTTAGCAGTAGATATGTTTACAAACCAATTTGAAATAACTCCTGCAAGGCAAACTCCATCTATGTTTTTGCCAGTCATCATACCCATGATTCCCGCATAAAATGGAAATTGAAGTATGATTCCCGATGAACCTTTTACTGCTTCTCCCACAGCTTTTATAAATTTTCTAGGAGTTTGATGGAACAAAATTCCCAATGTCAAGAATATAAAATTAAGTATGTTTAGATTTAAGTCAAACCCCTTAGTTGCAAAATAATACACAATATAGATAATTCCAAATATTCCTATAATAAAAGAAATTATCTTACTATTTTCAAGTTTATCTGCAGGTGTTTCATTTACTTCTACACTAGCAGCCTCTTCTTCCTCATTCTTACTATCAAGTAATGCTGGACTAATTCTTACAACTTTACCTGGTTCTGGATGCATGGCTCTGTTTATAAGTGGTAATGTAAGTATTATTGCAAAAGAAATAATTAAGTTAAATGGAGAAAATATAGTTTGAGTTGTAGGTATTATTTCTGTTATAGCACCAGCAGTCATTGTTGGTAAATCAGATGTAGTAGTAGCCAATGTTAATGGTATAGATGCTGAGATTCCACCATGCCATACAAGAAATCCTGAATAAGCACTGGCAATTAAAAGTCTATAGTCTACATCCCTAACTTGTCTTGCTAATTCCATAGCATATAGAGCACCTATTACAAGTCCAAATCCCCAGTTTAACCAACAAGCCAAAGCTGAAACCAATGATACTGCAAATATGGCTTGAGTAGGAGTCTTAGCTAAACCGGCCATTTTCTTAAGGCCCTTCTTTACTGGTGAAGAACTAGCCAAAGCATGTCCTGTAACTAATACCAATGCCATCTGCATAGAAAACAAAAGCAAACTCCAAAATCCATCCCCCCAGTGAACTAACATTGCTACTGGGCCTTGATGAGTAAAGATCATACCTAATACCAGCGTCAAAATAGTCAAGAAGATTGCGAAAATAAACGCATCTGGCAGGTATTTTTGTACCAATGCAACACAACCATTAGTAAATTTTTTAAACATGAAATAAAACCTCCCTTTATTTTATATTTATAAGAAAAATATTTTCCCTTATATTTACTAAATTTACTTATATATCCATTGCTGTGTTGAATTTAAGTAGCATCTAGTATTACTAGATGCTACTTCTTAATACTTATAAAAGTTCTAACTATATTTCCATTTCTTTTAAGTTTTCTGAAATGATTAAGTCTGCTTCTGTAGCGGCTTTTACATCGTCTACTGTAAATTCTTTGTTGATTTCAACCAATACTAGTCCTTTATCTGTTACTTCCATAACTCCCATTTCAGTTATGATCAAATCTACTTCTTTTGCAGCTGTCAATGGAAGTGTACATTTCTTAAGTATCTTTGGATTTCCTTTAACAGTATGTTCCATAGCTACAATAACTTTTTTAGCTCCTACTACTAAATCCATAGCTCCACCCATTCCTGGGACCATTTTCCCAGGAATCATCCAGTTTGCAAGGTTTCCTTCTTGGTCTACTTGTAGTGCTCCAAGAACTGTAGCATCAACATGTCCACCACGAATGATTCCAAAAGATGTAGCACTATCAAAGAACATTCCACCTTCTTTTATAGTTACATATTGACCACCAGCATTTACAATATCTTTATCTTCTTTTCCTTCTTCAGGAGCTGGTCCCAATCCTAAGAAACCGTTTTCTGATTGAAAAGTAACATCCATTCCTTCTGGTACATAGTTTGCGACTAGTGTTGGAAGACCAATACCTAGATTGACAACATCCCCGTCTTTAAGTTCTTTAGCAACTCTCTTAGCTATAAAATTCTTAATTTCATTTTTATCCATTATTTGTCACCTCCAACAATGTAATCAACAAATATTCCTGGAGTTACAACATCATTTTGATCTATTTCTCCTACTTCTACAAGATTTTCAGCTTCAACTATAACTAAATCAGCAGCTGCAGCCATTACAGTATTGAAGTTTCTAGTAGCTCCTCTATAAACTATATTTCCTTTTTTATCAACTTTATGACCAAGAATTAGTGCGACATCAGCTTTTAGTGGCAATTCCAAAAGATATGTCTTGCCGTCTATATCCATCTTTTGTTTGCCTTCTTCTATTACAGTCCCAACACCTGTTGGTGTCAAGAATCCGCCAAGGCCTGCCCCTGCTGCTCTCAATCTTTCAGCTAGAGTACCTTGTGGAATTAGATGAACTTCCATTTCTCCATCATTCATCTGTCTTCCAGTTTCTTTGTTTGTCCCTATGTGAGAAGCATATAATGTTTTGATTTGTTTGTTCACTACAAGTTTCCCGGAACCTATATCAACAAATCCAGTATCGTTACAAATTAGTGTTAAATTTTTAACTCCTTTTTCAACTAGTGCATCCACAAGTTTGTGAGGAGTTCCACAGCCTAAAAAGCCACCGATAGCAATAGTCATACCATCTTCAATATGGCTTATAGCTTCTTCAATAGATACTACCTTGTTCATGACATACACCTCCGATTAATTCTTTAACTACAACTAATATTATATCACTTGTTAATATTTTTTCAATGTTATCTTTTTTCTGAATTCTATTTAATAGGCTACTAAAAAGTAGCCTATTATTTTAAATCCAAATTATCTTCTAACTATAAGAGCTATACCTTGACCGCCACCTATACATAGAGTAGCTAGACCATTTTTAGCATCTCTTTTATCCATTTCATATAGCAATGTAACAAGTATTCTAGCACCAGAAGCTCCTATTGGATGTCCTAGAGCTATTGCTCCACCGTTTACATTAGTTTTCTCTGGATTTAAATTTAAATCCTTAACTACTGCCAAAGATTGGGCAGCAAATGCTTCATTTGCTTCTACCAAATCCATATCTTCAATCGTAAGTCCTGCTTTTTCTAATGCTTTTTTTGAGGATGGTATTGGTCCTGTACCCATAATAGATGGGTCTACTCCTGCTGAAGCATAAGAAACTATAGTTGCAAGAGGTTTTATTCCCAATTCATCTGCTTTTTCTTTTGACATTATAACTAATGCTGCAGCACCATCATTAATTCCTGACGCATTTCCAGCAGTTACAGTTCCTTCTTTTTTAAATGCTGGTCTCAATTTAGCCAAAGCTTCAGCTGTAGTTCCAAATCTTGGATGTTCATCAGTGTCTACTACTATTGGATCTCCTTTTCTTTGTGGAATTTCAACTGGTATTATTTCATCTTTAAATCTTCCTTCTTTAATAGCCTTTTCTGCTCTATTTTGGCTTTGAAGTGCAAAAGAATCCTGTTCTTCTCTACTGATATTCCATTTCTCCGCCACATTTTCGGCAGTTATTCCCATATGATAATCATTGAAAATGTCCCAAAGTCCATCATGAATCATATAATCCATCAGTTTTGAATCGCCCATTCTTTGGCCCCATCTATTGCTTTCCAATACATATGGTGCCATACTCATGTTTTCTGTTCCACCTGCAAGGATGATATCTGCTTCACCAGCTCTTATAGCTTGAGCAGCTAATGCTACAGTTTTAAGGCCAGAACCACATACTTTATTTACTGTAAAAGATGGTACTTCTACAGGTATTCCAGCATGTATTGATACTTGTCTAGCCACATTTTGTCCAAGTCCTGCCTGCAATACATTTCCAAAAATTACTTCGTCAATTTGTTCAGCATTTATACCAGCTCTCTTTATAGCTTCCTTTGCTGCAATAGTACCAAGCTTAACTGCAGGAACATTTTTAAAAGCTCCTCCAAAGGTACCTATAGGTGTTCTAACTGCACTTGCAATAACTACTTCTCTCATGTATATATACCTCCTTGTTCTATTTATAATACTTTTTCAATTATTTATATTAGATATGATACGAAACCCTGTTTTTGTATACATATCTATACTTATCTTATATGCAATTTCCATGCCATCTTTAGGTAAATCCAATTTATATGTAATGTTATTTTTTTGTCATACTTCGTTATTTTTTTAACTTTCTAAAAGATATTATACACCCATTAATGAAAAAAGCCAATACCTTTTAAAAAATTTTAAAAGGTATTGGCTTTTTAGTCTAACTTTTGAAGTATTATATCTACTATTTTTTCCGCTGCTTTCCCATCTCCATAGGGATTTACTGCATTGGACATTTTCAAATATTTTTCCTTTTCATTTAATAGCATATTGATTTCTTTATATATTTTTTCTTCATTTGTTCCTACAAGTTTTGCAGTACCTGCAACAATTCCTTCTGGTCTTTCAGTTTCTTCCCTAACTACAAGTACTGGCTTGCCAAGGCTTGGAGCCTCTTCTTGAAGTCCACCGGAATCTGTAACTACTAAATAGGATTTAGCCATTAGATTGGTAAATGGTTCATAATTTAGCGGCTCTACTAAATGTATTCTTGGATGATTGTCAAATACTTTATAGGCAATATCTCTAACTTTTGGATTCAAATGAATAGGAAATACCACTTCCACATCTTCATGGGCTTCTACTATTCTCTTTATGGCTGTAAATATATTTTCCATAGGTTTCCCTATATTTTCTCTTCTGTGAGATGTCATGAGAATCACTTTTCTGTTTTCAAAATCTATACTGTCTAAAAGTTCATCATTAAATATGTATTTATCCTTTACCACATGAAAAAGTGCATCTATGACAGTATTTCCCGTTATAAATATTTTTTCATCTGGATAACCTTCCTTTAAAAGATTTTCCCTGTTTTTTTCTGTGGGAGCAAAATGAAAATCTGTAAGTATTCCAGTAAGCTTCCTATTGGCCTCCTCTGGATAAGGAGAATATAGATTCCCACTTCTTAGGCCTGCTTCTACATGACCGATTTTTACCTTTTGATAAAACGCAGCCAAGGCTCCTGCAAATACCGTTGTAGTATCTCCTTGGACTAAAAGCAAATCTGGTTTATTTTCTATAATCACTTTTTCTAATCCTTCCAAAGCCTTTGTAGTTATCTCTGTAAGAGTTTGTCCAGGTTTAAATATGTTTAAATCAAAATCGGGCTCTATATCAAATATATTTAATACCTGATCAAGCATCTGTCTATGTTGAGCTGTAACACAAACAATATTTTCTATTCTCTCTTCCTTTTCCATAGCTTTAACAATTGGCGCCATCTTTATAGCTTCTGGTCTTGTGCCAAATACAGTCATAACTTTCATTTTTCCACCCCTATTCTCTATTTTCATCATCTTCTTGCCTTTTCTTTTCTACAAGTCCAAGTCTTCTAGCAAAGAGTATTGTCAAAATAATGACAATTCCTGATATGATTACAGCCTGCCTGCTATTCGCTTTGGCTATGAGAACTGCTGATATTCCAAAGGCTGCACTTATCAAATATAATATAAGTACTGTTTGTTTTTGATTGAATCCTCTTTGCAATAACTTGTGATGAAGATGTCCTTTATCTGCTTCCATTATAGGTCTTCCATTTAAAAGTCTTCTAAATATAGCAAAAGTCGTATCAAATATTGGAAGTCCCAATATAATGATTGGAACTACTATAGCTATAGTAGCTACACTCTTCATTACACCTTCTATAGCTACTACAGACAACATATAACCTAAAAAAAGTGCTCCTGTATCTCCCATAAATATTTTAGCTGGATTGAAATTGTAAGGCAAAAACCCCAAACATGCTCCAGCTAGGATTATAGACATGATCATTACAGTTCCATATCCAAAACCACTTGCTACAAAAAGTAAGGACAAACTAGCTATCATGGCAACTCCTGCTGCCAATCCATCAAGTCCATCAATTAAATTTATAGTATTAGTGATTCCTACAACCCAAAAAACTGTAATTGGTATGGAAAAACCCTTTAAATATAGTAGAGTACTTCCTTTTGAAAATGGATTGGTTATAAAATCAATTTTTACATCTCCTAAAATAAGAACCACACTGGCAAGAACTTGAAAAAATAATTTCGCCTTTGGACTCAAATCTTTTATATCGTCTATTATTCCTGAAATAGCAATTATACTACCTCCTATGATTATAGAAATCACAGTCTTATCTATAGGCAAAAAAATAAGAATTGAAACCATAGTGGCAATATATATTGCTAGTCCTCCTAGTAATGGTATAGGTTTTTTGTGAACTCTTCTATTATCTTTTGGTACATCTATGGCTCCAACTTTATAGGCAACTTTTTTTGCAAAGGGAGTCATCATTAAGGAGATGATTGTGGCCGTAAAAAATGGCAATAAGTATTTTCCCATGATATTATTCGCTCCTTTATAAGCTTTCTCCTTAAAATTTTATATTAGATTTATGAATAAGTCAATGAAAGCTCTAGTCTTGTAGCCAAATTGTAAACATCAATCAATTTCTAAATATTCTCGACTTTCTACATAGCCCTTTCCAATTTTATGGGTAATATAGCCTAATCTATATTTTTTGTTTTCTATATTTTGCTCAATTAAATTTTCTTCTATTAAATGGTTGAGTATTCTATGAACCGTACTTCTATTTATTCCTAAATCATTGCTAAGTTCTATAGCTGACATCTCATAAGGCTTTTCTGAAAGCCTTTTAAGTATCATTATACCCTTCTTTAAAGAAGTAATCTTCTTCATCTCTCTCCCTCCTTGCGACAGCAGGGACGGTTCTTTCTGTCGCATTTTTGCTACCCCGATGGCGGTGGTATTTTTCACTATAATTATATCATCAGTAAGCATTCTTTTCCATCTATTCCAATGTACATTTATCTAAAAATAAAAGGTGGATATATCCACCTTTTATTTAGTTCCAAATAGTCTATCTCCTGCGTCCCCTAGACCTGGAATTATGTAAGCATGTTCATTTAGCTTTTCATCCACATTAGCTACATAGATATCTACATCTGGATGAGCAGCAGTCACTGCTTCTATTCCTTCAGGTGCTGCTATTAAATTCATAAGTTTTATATTTTTTGCACCTCTGTCTTTTAAGAATTGAATAGCTGCAACAGCAGATCCTCCTGTAGCAAGCATTGGATCTAGAACTATCAAATCTCTTTCCTCTATATCTTGAGGAAGTTTGCAATAGTATTCTACAGGTTTAAACGTCTCAGGATCCCTGTAAAGTCCAATATGTCCCACTTTTGCTGCTGGAATCAAATTGAGCATTCCATCTACCATTCCAAGACCTGCCCTTAGTATTGGCACCAATCCCACTTTCTTTCCAGATATCACTTGAGATTTTGTCTTGCAGATAGGAGTTTCGATTTCGATTTCTTCCAATGGCAAATCTCTCGTCACTTCATAAGCCATTAGCATAGAAACTTCTTTCACCAATTCTCTAAAATCCTTTGAACCAGTATTCTTATCCCTTATAAAAGTCAATTTGTGTTTTATCAAAGGATGATCTAATACTACTACTTTGCCCATACATAAGACTCCTTCCATATTAGATTAAAAAACCTTATACATTATATCATATACTTTCTTTCTATGTCAGAAATTTTATTTATTCTTCTTTCATGTCTTCCACCTAAAAAAGCTGCTTTAAGCCAAGTTGAAACTATTTCAATGGCCAAATCCCTTCCTACTACTCTTCCTCCCAAAGCCAACATATTTGCATTGTTGTGTTCTATAGACATTCTAGCTGAATAAGTATCACTACATAAAGCACATCGTATGCCAGGAACTTTGTTTGCAGATATAGATATTCCTATTCCTGTTCCACATACAACTATTCCCTTGTCACATTCTCCGCCTTTCACAGCTTCAGCTACTTTTTGTCCATATTCAGGATAGTCTACGGAATCTTTAGAATTTGTACCATAGTCAATATATTCTATCCCATTTTCTTCTAAATATTTCTTTACTTCTTCCTTAAGCTCATATCCACCATGATCTGAACCTATACCAATTTTCATTTTTGCTTCTCCTCCTTTTTTGCAATGCTTTCCAATGCCTTTTTTATTTCTTCTTTGGTATTTTCATATATTCTTTTGTTTCCACCAAAGGGGTCTAATATATCTTCTTCTACTCCATAGGCATATTCTTTTAGAGTATATGTTTTTTCTTTGACAAAATCATATTTAGAATTCAAGGCTTTTTTGTGAGATGTAGACATAGTGAGTATCAAATCTGCTTCTTCAAGCAAAGACCTATTCACCATCTTTGCCTTGTGACTGGAAATATCTATTCCTTCTTCTTTTAAAACTTCTATAGCCCATCTTGAGGCACTTTGACCATCTATGGCATATATTCCAGCAGAATCAACTCCTATATTCCTTATTTCTTTTCTGTCTAATATATCACTCATAAGCCCTTCTGCCATAGGACTTCTGCATGTATTTCCTGTACATACAAAAAGAATTTTCATCCAAACCCTCCTATACTTTTCTTATATCTCCACCACAAGCTTTTTTCATGCGATTCATTATGGCTCTTCCTATTCCCTCTGTATCTACACCTTCTGCTAGAATCATATCTACATTTAGTTCATCAAATTGCCTTAAAACTTTAAATAGATTTCTTGCTATGGTGTCTTTGTCACTTCTAGAGCCTACTACCAATACTATTCCTTCATTATATTCATCTTTGGTCTCTTCTGTAGCCATGATTCCTACTTTTTTGCCTTCTAGTGTCAAAGATTTAACTTGAGATTTAATGTTTTTTGATATAGTTTTCACATCTCCTGTGAAAACTATCATCTTTGCCTTTGGAGCATAATGTTTATATTTTTGTCCTGGAGATTTTGGTACTATATTTTCATCATCACTTATGATGCTCTGGTCATATTTTACTTCTGAAAAAATCTGAAGCAAATCCTCAAGAGTTACTCCGCCTGGTCTTAATATTGTAGGAACTTCCTCAGACATATCAAGTACCGTAGACTCTACTCCCACTCCTGTACTTCCTCCATCTATTATCATATCTATTTTGCCATACATATCTTCTACTACATGGCTTGCCTCTGTAGGGCTAGGTCTTCCGGATGTATTGGCACTTGGTGCTGCAATAGGCACTCCTGAAGAATTTATAAGCTCTAATGCTATTTTATTTCTTGGCATTCTAATAGCCACTGTAGAAAGTCCTCCAGTCAATTTTTTTGATACTTTGCTACTCTTTTTAAATATAATAGTCAAAGGACCTGGCCAAAACTTTTCCATAAGCATCTTCATGTTTTCATCTACTTTTTCTACCAATGGATATACTTCATCAATACTTGACACATGAAGTATAAGAGGATTGTCTTGAGGCCTTCCCTTGGCTATAAATATCTTATCTATGGCTTCTTCACAAAAGGCATTTGCACCTAATCCATATACTGTTTCTGTAGGAAAGGCTACTACTCCTCCATTTTTAATTAGCTTTGCTCCAGCCTCTATTATATCCTTTTCGGGATTTTCCCTGTCTGCTTGTGATACTATTGTCTCAATTTTATCCATATTGTTTCCCTTCTTTTTTCCTTAGCTTTTTCTTCTAAATATATATTATACCTTAAGTTGAAACTTTTAAGTAGAGTAAATTTATAGTTCTTTATTATCATAAAAAAGAATATCATAAAAATAGTAAATGTCTTAGGAGGTTAATATGAAAAGTATTTTTGATATAAGTATCATAGGTTTTCTTGTAGGAATGGTAGGGACTGGCCTTGGCGGAATTTGTGCCATGTTTATAAGAGATGCTCAAGATAAATTTTTAAGTATTCTTTTAGGAATCACTGGGGGATTTATGCTAAGTATTGTGAATTTTGAACTTTTGCCTCAGTCTTATATTTTGGGTGGAATATGGAATGAAATACTTGGAATCCTATTGGGAATGTTTTTAATCATATTTGCAGAAGAAAAAATTCCCGAAAATAAATATGACCCTCTCATGAAAAGTAGTCTTATATTAGCTATAAGTATAGGAATACACAATCTCCCAGAAGGTCTAGCTATAGGATCTAGCTTTATGGCAGAAAGCAATATTGGCTATATACTTTCTTTGGCCATGTTCATACACAATTTGCCAGAAGGATTGACCCTTGCTATACCTTTAAAATTGTCAAAAGTTCCAAATTTAAAAATACTCCTAATCACTATATTGGCAGGATTGCCAACTGGAATAGGAGCGTTTATAGGAGCTTATCTGGGAAATATTTCAAATATATTTGTATCTCTATGTCTCTCTTTTGCTGGAGGAGCTATGCTATATATAATATGTAGTGAACTAATACCAAATGCAAAAGCCCTTCACAGCGGAAGGACTTCTACTATAGGTATAATTCTAGGTTTTATATTGGGGCTATTCTTTGCATTTTAGCCAACTTGTTTTAATTTTTCAGCTTGATCTGTAGTTATGAGTGCTGCTAGCATTTCATCTATATCTCCATCTAAGAAAGCTTCAAGTTTATATAGAGTCATATTTATTCTATGATCTGTAACCCTACCTTGTGGATAATTGTAAGTTCTAATTCTTTCACTTCTATCACCAGAACCTACTTGACTTTTTCTTTCTTGTGCAATCTCTGCATTTTGTTCTGTAAGCATTTGATCATAGAGTCTAGTTTTAAGAATTTTCATGGCTTTGTCTCTATTTTTTAGCTGAGACTTTTCATCTTGACAAGATACTACCATTCCTGTAGGAATATGTGTGATTCTAACAGCTGAATCTGTAGTGTTAACACTTTGACCTCCATTTCCAGAAGAACGGAATACATCTACTCTTATATCACTTGGATTTATATCAAGGTCTATATCCTCTGCTTCAGGAAGTACTGCTACAGTAGCAGTGGAAGTATGAATTCTACCACTTGCTTCGGTTTCAGGAACTCTTTGAACCCTGTGGACACCACTTTCATATTTAAGTCTACTATATGCGCCTTTTCCTTTAATCATGAATATAACTTCCTTAAATCCTCCAATACCTTGGTCATTGGAACTCATGATTTCAATTTTCCAACCTTTTCTCTCCGCATATCTTGAATACATTCTAAAGAGATTTCCAGCAAATAATCCTGCTTCATCGCCTCCAGCTCCTGCCCTTATTTCAACTATAACATTTTTGTGATCATTCGGATCCTTAGGTATGAGTAATACCTTTAATTCTTCTTCCAATTTTTCGATTTTATTTTCCAATTCACTTATTTCTTCTTTTACTAATTCTTTCATTTCATCATCTAGTTTTTCTTTTAGCATTTCCTTGTCTTCTTCAAGTCTAGTGACGTTTTCATTGTATTCCTTATATTTCATAACAATTGGCTCAATTTCTCCATGTTCCTTTACAAGCTTTTGCCACTCCGCTCTGTCTTCCATTTCTTTTGGATCTATTATTCTTTGACTCAATTCCTTATATTTATTTTCTATAAAAGATAATTTTTCTATCACAATTTTCACCTCCAAAAACTTTTACTACAAATATATCAATAAACTAATGCTCCAATTGTACCTGCAATGACTATGCCCAATATAGGATGGAGTTTTTTAAAAGAAATGAGATAAAACAATACTCCTCCTATTATGACGCTCTTAAAGTCTATAAATGCATTTTTAGAAACTCCAATACTAGCTGACAATATAAGACCCAATACTACTGGTCGTATTCCTCTAAAAGCCCATTCTACATAAAGAGAATCTTTAAATTTAGATAGAAAATGAGCTATGATGAGGATTATGACAATGGAAGGTAGTATTACAGCAAGTGTTGCCACTACAGAGCCCCATACACCAGCAACTTTATAGCCTATAAATGTAGCTGAATTTATAGCAATTGGTCCTGGAGTCATTTCCACTACAGCCAATATATCTATAAATTCACTGGCAGTCATCCAGCCATGGATATCTATTATTTCCTTTTCTATAAGTGGAAGCATAGCATATCCTCCGCCAAAACTAAATCCACCTATTTTTAAAAATGATATGAAAAGTTTCAACAAATTCGTCATATGTCTTTCTCCTTCATTTTAAAATACCCAATAGATCCAAATGCTGCTACAAGTATTATATATATAGGAGATATATTCATCCCTACTATTAGAAGTACTGTCACAGCAGCAATGGCTATTTTAGCCCAATTTAGCTTCATATTTTTCCCAAGTTTATAAACTGCTGAGAATATGAGCGCAGCCACTGCAGGACGTATTCCTAAAAATATCTTGTCTATTACTTCATTTTGCCTATATTGCCACAAAAACGTGACAATAGAAAGGATGATTAAAAATGAAGGAAGGATAGTTCCTAAAGTACACAATAAAGAACCTTTAACACCTTTCAATTTATATCCAACATAAGTGCTTGTATTTACCGCCACAGGGCCAGGTGTCACTTCCGCTATGGCCAGAATATCCATAAACTCATCAGTATCAAGCCATCCATTTTTTTCTACAACCTCCTCTTGAATAAGGGGAATCATAGCATATCCTCCCCCAATAGTGAATGCTCCTATCTTAAAAAAAGTCCAAAACATCTTAAAGTACATGTTCTTTCCCCCTAAGGCAAGGTCCCAAATATTACTCTATCCAGTCCTTGCAAATCTTTTATGATATTTATGTTTTCGTAATTTTCACTTTTAAATATTTTTATAAGGCTAGGACCTTGATCATATCCTATTTCAAATATTAGCATTCCACCACTTTTTAAATATTTTTTGCTCTCTGGAATTATCTTTTTATAAAAATCTAATCCGTCTATTCCTCCATCCAATGCCTTTCTGGGTTCAAAATCTTTGACTTCTATTTGAAGTTCTTCTATATCTTTTCTGGGTATATAAGGAGGATTCGATACTATTATATCTATTTTTTCGTCTATTTGTAAAGAATTTATTTCTTCTAATATATTTTCTTTTATTACTTCTACTCTATCTTGAAGATGAAATTTCTCTACATTTTTCCTTGTAACTTCCAAGGCTTTCTCATCTATATCTATAGAATATACCTGGGCTTTCTTTATATGATAGGCAAGAGTTATGCCTATACAGCCACTCCCTGAACCTAAGTCAAGTATATTTATCTTTCCTTGATAATTTTTTATTCCATTATTTAATATATAATCTACCAATATTTCCGTATCAGGTCTAGGAATGAGTATTCCCTCTTCTATATAAAAATTAAGTCCATAAAATTCTTTTTCATTTATAAGATAGGCAATAGGCCATCCAGTTCTTCTCTTTTTGACAAGTTCTAAAAACTTATCAACAATTTCATCTGAAACTTCTCTGTTTCCATGTGTATAAATATAAGATTTATCTACATTCAGTAGATAACTTAATATTAAAATCACATCCAAGGGCCCATTTAAATACTCTCTTTCTCCCAATATATTGAGTCCTCTTTCCAAAAGCTTTTTTATTTCCAAAGGTCTTCCTCCTTGTCTTCTACAAGTACACCTTTCAAAGCTTCAATGGCTACTTCTATTTGTTCTCCATCAGGTTCTCTTGTAGTAGCTACCTTTTGAAGCCAAAGCCCTGGATAAGATAAAATATAAGCAAGTTTACCACCACTTCTACCTATTATTCTATTTATTTCATATGAGATCCCAGCTATAACTGGCAACATTAGAAGTCTTATGAAAAATCTCTGTAGTGGGTTTGGCCATCCAAACAGGGAAAGCACCAATATACTCACTATCATGACCATAAACAAAAAGCTGGTTCCACATCTTGGATGAAGAGTTGGATACTTCTTTACATTTTCAACTGTCAATTCTTCTTCATTTTCATAGCAGTGAATAGTCTTGTGTTCTGCTCCATGATACTCAAATACTCTGCCCACGTCTTCCATTTTAGAAATGGATATTACGTATATGAGGAAAAAAATTATTCTTATGACTCCCTCTATGAGATTTAAGAGTACTGGACTTTCTACTACATTTTTAAATAAATTTGTTAAAAATGTAGGTGCCAGCATGAAACATACTATGACTATTGCAAAGGACAAAAGCATTGTAAAAAACATCTCTACATTTTCAGCCTTTTTAGGACTCATTTTCTTTTCCAAAGCTTTTTCAAATTTAGTCTTCTCCATATCTTCTCCAAAAAATTCTGCTGAATACATAAGAGATTTGGTCCCTATGACCATAGCCTCTACAAGTCCCACTACTCCTCTTATAAATGGAAGTCTCAAAAATTTGTGATTGATACTTGGAGTATCTAATCTTTCCTTTTTAACTTCTATCTCATGATCTGGCTTTCTAACTGCTATAGCAATATCTTTTGGTCCTTTCATCATAACTCCTTCTATGAGAGCTTGCCCTCCTATAGTAGTCATGTGTTTGGGAACCCTGTTTATATCTTTTATCTTCAAATGATCAACTCCCCAAAACATTTTATACTCATATTATACCATATAAAACTAGCCACAGGAAAGCCACGATACCTATGTTTCGTTTGGCTAACCAGGGACATCATCCAACCAGCCAAATGAAACATCCCCGTGGCTGGTTTCCAAAAAAATAAAGGCTAGATGTAAGCATCTAACCTGTCTCTTTAAAGAAATTATTTCATACCATATTTCTTCTTGAACTTTTCTACACGTCCACCTTTTTCAACAAACTTTTGACGACCTGTAAAGAATGGATGACATTCTGAACAAACTTCTACTCTAAGTTCTTCTTTAGTTGAACCTGTCTTGAAAGTATTTCCACAAGCACAGTAAACTGTAGCTTCGTGATATTCTGGATGAATTCCTTGTTTCATGATGCTCACCTCTCTTTTGTAGCTAGTTTATAGAAATTATCTATTTTACATATTTCAACTTTTTAATTATAGCATAGAAAAAAAAGTATTTCAACTTTTAAACCCAAATTTTATTTCTCATTTCCTCAATAAATATATCATTTGTTTTGGTCTGCATTAAATTTTCAATGAGAATTTCTGTTACGTCTTGAGTAGGAGCATTGGATAGAGCTTTTCTCACACTCCAAATGGTCTCAAGTTCTCTTTGATTTAAAAGAAGTTCTTCTCTTCTAGTACCAGATTTATTTATGTCAATGGCAGGGAATATTCTTTTTTCAGAAAGTTTTCTATCTAAATGAATTTCCATATTGCCTGTACCTTTGAATTCTTCAAATATGACATCATCCATACGACTTCCTGTTTCAACTAAAGCAGTCGCAAGTATAGTCAAACTGCCACCTTCTTCTACATTTCTAGCAGCTCCAAAAAATCTTTTAGGTTTATGTAATGCACCTGGATCAAGTCCACCAGAAAGAGTTCTACCTGTTGCAGGTATGGTTAAATTGTATGCCCTTGCAAGTCTTGTGATACTATCTAAAAGTATAACTACATCTTTTCCATGTTCCACAAGTCTTTTAGCTCTTTCAAGAACTATTTCAGCTACCTTTGTATGGTGTTTAGGCAATTCATCAAAAGTTGAATAAACCACATCTCCCCTTACAGATCTCTGCATATCTGTAACTTCCTCTGGTCTTTCATCTATGAGTAATACTATCAATTCAATTTCAGGATGGTTTATTGAAATAGAATTGGCAATCATTTTAAGTAGAGTAGTCTTTCCTGCCTTTGGAGGAGACACTATCATACCTCTTTGCCCCTTTCCTATAGGAGCCAACAAATCTATCATTCTTGTGGAAAGCTCATTTGGAGTAGTTTCAAGGACAATTCTTTTTCTTGGATAAATAGGAGTCAATGTATCAAAATCTGGTCTATTTACGCAGGTTTCAGGATTTAAATCATTGACACTCTTTACATAAAGAAGGGCTTTATACTTTTCTCCCTGTTTTGGTGGTCTTGTAATTCCCTTTATCTTATCTCCTGTTTTAAGTCTAAATCTTCTTATTTGAGAAGGAGATACATATATGTCTTCATCGCCAGAAAGATAATTTTCACATCTTAAAAAACCATAACCATCGGTGTGAATTTCCAATATTCCCTTAGCCATATTTATATTATCCATTTGTTCCAATTCTTCTGTGACCTTTTCCGGCAGTACATCTGTATTTATATCTTTTATATCTATTTTTTCAGCTTTATATTCGTCATAATCTTCTTCTCTTTCCTCATCATCTATTTCTTTTGAAGCATAATCCTGAAGTATCAAATCTATAAGCTCTTCTTTCTTGAATTTATAAGGACTCCTTATTCCTATATTCTTTGCAATTTCTCTCAATTCGGCAATCTTCTTGCCTTCTAACTCAATTTGGGTCAAAAAAATACACCTCCACTATATATACCTTTTATCTATTGGTTGAAAAAATAAGATGAGAAAAAAGAAAGGGAACCCTGTAGGAAAAACCTACAGGAAATTATTTAGCATATTCTGGCTTTTTATCTAGCTTGTGAAGTGCTTCTACAAATCTTATAGTACCGGTCTCAGCCCTCATGACTACAGAATAAGTTTTAGCCATATTGTTTTCATAATATACTACACCTCTTAAAAGTTCGCCATCAGATATACCTGTAGCTGCAAATATTATTTCGTCTCCTTTGGCTAAATCTTCTAGCCTCAAAACTTTATCTATATCAGCACCCATTTCACGACATCTTTTTATTTGTTCATCAGTCATTGGATATAGTTTTCCTTGAAATTCGCCTTCCATACACTTTAGAGCTGCTGCTGCCAAAACCCCTTCAGGAGCTCCTCCTATACCCATAAGTACATCTACACCTGAATGTTCAAAGCATGTAGCTATAGCTGCTGCTACGTCCCCATCGCCAAATAGCTTTATTCTAGCTCCAGCACTCCTCACTTGTTTTATGAGTTCTTCATGTCTAGGTCTATCTTGGATAGTCACTGTCAAATCAGAAATATCTTTATTTAAAGCCTTTGCAATATTTCTTAAATTTTCCTCAACCGTAGCATTTATATCTACTGTACCTTTAGCTCTTGGCCCTACTGCAATTTTTTTCATATACATATCTGGTGCATGAAGTAAGCATCCTCTAGGTGCTACTGCTACTACAGATATAGCATTTGAGAGTCCTTTTGCAACAGATGTAGTTCCGTCAAGAGGATCTACAGCTATATCTAATTTTGGCGAATCTCCTACTGCTTTTCCTATTTGTTCTCCAATGTAGAGCATAGGAGCTTCATCCATTTCTCCTTCTCCTATAACTACAGTTCCGTCAATACTTAAAGTATCGAACATCTTCCTCATTCCATCTACAGCTGCTTGATCTGCTGCTATTTTATCTCCTCTACCTAAATATCTGGCACTTTCAAGAGCTGCTGCTTCTGTAACTCTGACTAAATTCAAGGCTAGATTTCTATCCATTTTTTCCCTCCTTATTTGTTTATTAATCCTTCCCAATCTTTTAAAAACTTTTCAATACCTAAATCCGTCATAGGATGTTTAACCATTTGAACAAATACACTATAAGGTATAGTTGCTATATCAGAACCTGCTTTTGCAGCTTGAATCACATGCATAGGATGCCTAATACTAGCTGCAATTATCTCAGTAGATATATTGTAGTTTTCAAATATCTCCTTTATATCTTTTATAATTGCCATGCCCTCATTTCCTATATCATCCATTCTTCCAACAAAAGGACTGACATAGCTTGCTCCAGCTCTTGCTGCAAGTAACGCTTGACTAGGAGAAAAAACTAAGGTTACATTTGTCTTTATGTTTTCCTTAGATAGTACACTTACTGCCTTTAAACCCTCTTTTGTCATGGGAATTTTGATTACAATATTTGGATGGATTTTAACTAGTTCTTTTGCTTCTTTAACCATTCCATCACATTCAAGAGATATAACTTCTGCACTAATAGGTCCATCTACTATACTTGTTATTTCACTTATGACTTCTTTAAAGTCTCTCCCTTCTTTTGCAATAAGGGAAGGATTTGTGGTTACACCACATATCACTCCCCAATCATTTATCTCTCTAATTTCATCAATATTGGCAGTATCAATAAAAAATTTCATATTTCCCCTCCCTATGCTCTTCCAACTGAGCCAAATACCTTCATCTTTTCCATAACTACTTCTTTCATGGACATTCTTGCTGGTCCCAAAATTTTCCTTGGATCTATATTATCTGGATTTTCTTTTAAGAAATCTTTTACAGCTTGTGCAAAAGCTGCTCTTATGTCAGTATCAATGTTTATCTTGTTTATTCCTAAGCTTACAGCTTTTTCTAAACTTTCATATGGAACTCCACTAGAACCATGAAGTACAAGTGGCATATTTGTCTTTTCTTTTATGATCTTTATCCTATCAAAATCTAATTTTGGTTCACCTTTATACACTCCATGAGCAGTTCCTACAGCTATTGCCAATGAATCTACTCCTGTTTCCTTTACAAATCGTACAGCTTCATCAGGATCTGTAAAAGTAGCTTCTCTTTCATCTACAACAATATGGTCTTCTACTCCTCCAATCTTGCCTAGTTCTCCTTCTACTGAAACATCTACTGAATGAGCTATATCTACTACCAATTTAGTTATTGCTATGTTTTCTTCTATTGGATGCTTTGAGCCATCAACCATTACAGATGAAAATCCATGTCTTATACATTTGATTACTTGATCAAAATCTGTGCCATGATCAAGATGTATAGCTACTGGAACTTTGGCCTTATGAGCAGCAACTTTTGCTAATGCTTCTATATATTCTATTCCAGCATATTTTAAACCACCTTGACTAGCTTGTAAAATAACTGGAGATTTTGTTTCTTCAGCAGCTTCTATTATAGCTTGTATTATCTCCATGTTATTTATATTAAATGCACCTACTGCATACCCATTTTTATGAGCATCTTCTAGTATTTCTTTACCTGTAACTAACATTTTTCCACTCTCCTTATTATTTTCTCATTTTATATTATATCATTTTTATTGTTCTTTGCCATTACTTCTCTTCACATCTTTAATTCTTTCTGCTATTGAATCTATATAAGAAATATTGTGAGCCTTAAGATGTATTTCCTCTTTTTTAAGTAATACAGCCAAATCTTCTTCTGTTTCTGTATAAATTATCTGTACACTTTTGCAATTCTCACATATAAGCTCTATTCTGTCAGAGAACAATTCCACCCTCATTTTATCGTTCCCACAACCACAAATAATCTTACCTTCTTCATTTAATTTTTCAAGTCTTTCTAAAGATGATAGGAGTATCTTGAATTTTTTTAAATAATTGTTAAATTCATCCTCGTCTTTAAGAACTGTCTCCTCATCATATCCTTTATTTTCTATAAAACAATTTTTATATTCATGTATGTTAGACCAATTGTCATCTTTAAGCATATTTTTTAAGCTATATCGATATATATGTGTACTTCCACATATAGGACAATGAGACTCTATAAAATAAGTTTTATAATCAAGAGTTTTTATGAAAACACCAGTACTATTAAAAGAAGATTTGTATTCAATTTTTTCTCCTTTAGAAATATTAAATAAATTTATATTATAAGTTTCAATTCTTCCACATATCTCACATCGTATAAGTAGAGTTTTCTGTACGGAAACTACCATATCTTGGCACCTCCCCTTCCTTCTCTACTATTCTTATTCTCCAAAAATTTATTAATTCCTTCAATTTGTCGAAAAATTTATGCTAAAAAACCCTATCTTAACTTCAAGAAATTAAGATAGGGTTTTCCAATCTACATATAAAATATTCTGTCTTTATATTTTTCTAGCATTTTCTTATTGAACTCATCCCCACCATCTACATTGGCGCTATGAAATATTGGTGGTTCTATTCCTTTTTCATACAATATACTTGAAGCTTTAACCACGATAGCATTTCCAATGGCTGCTCCTGCTATAGTAGATGTAGGACCTACTTTTTGTTTAAATCCTTTCATTTCAATTGCTGCATCTTCAAAATCCCCACAATTATCTATTACCAAATCAGACACTTCAAAGAGTCTCTTCCCACTGGAGTGCCTAGAAGTAACTAAAGTTGAGTACTTCATATTTGTTATTGCTATTACATAAGCATTTTTTTCTTTTGCTTTTATAGCTACATCAATCGTTACGGGATTCCTCCCAGAAACTGAATGAATGATTATAACATCTCCTTCACTTAATGGACTCTCTTGTATGATATCTCTTCCAAATTCCTCTAGCCTCTCAGCTTTAGAAGTCATAGTCACAGGTCTAGTATTTAGCATAAGCGTTGGATTAAATATAGGATTTATAAGAGCAAATCCACCAGTTCTATAAAACAGTTCTTCAGATACTATGCCTGCATGGGAACAGCCAAATACAAAAATACTATTCCCTTTCTCCACAGCTTCTGCTACTTTTTGAGCAGCATTTTTTATATTTTCATATTGAGTATCTTGAATTTTTTCTATTATTTTTTTTGCATATTCCAAATATTCAAATCCATAATCAGTCATAAGCTATGCTCCTAATCCAAATAATTTTGCAATACTTCCAGCAACTATAGACCACAATGAAAAATCATTCCCTCCAAATATAAGAATCCAATCAGATGCAGTATGTGCCAAGAATGGTATTGAAAATCCAACTAAGAATATCATCAAAACTCCTGCAACCGCTGACCCTATTATAGAGCCTCTTAATCCTCCAGTACCATTTCCTATAACTGCTGCAGTACCTATTTCAAAGAAACAAGTTATTGTCAAAGGCATTATTGCATATGAGAACAAGCCTGATTTACCCAAAATCATTATTGTAATAACAGAAGTAATCATGGATACTACAAATCCAATCAATACAGCATTTGGTGCATATGGAAATATAATTGGACAGTCAAGAGCTGGTATTGCATCAGGTATCAATTTGTCTGATATACCCTTAAATGCTGGTATGATTTCTGCAAGCATCATCCTTACACCTGACAAAAGCACAGTAAGCCCTGCTCCAAATAAAACTCCTTGCATCAATGAATATACTACTATGTTTTTATCTGTAGCAAATACTTCTTTAGCTTGACCACCCATCATTGCTCCAACTATAAGATAAACTATAAACATTACCAATGATGAAGTAACAGTTATTTCTCTTAAAAAACCCCATTTTTCACTTATTTGTAAATCTTCTGTTGAACGTTCTTTATTTCCAAAAATCTTTCCAAGAATTCCTGAAACTAACGAAAGTATTACTGTTGGATGGCCTAAAGTAAAAGAGTCATCACCCGTTACAGCTCTAACATAAGGTCTGATAATGGCTGGTGCAATAATAATGTAAATTGATAAAAATATTGTACTGAATAAAACAAGGCTACCACCTGTAAGACCTGCTTCTACACCTACAGCTACAAATATAAATGCAAACCAGAATAAATGATGTCCTGTCAAAAATACATTCTTAAATCTTTTATTCTTTACAAATTTGGCAAAGAAAACATTAACCAAAAAAGCCAAAAGCATAGCAAGTCCTATTTCCGAACCAAATTGTGAAATAATTTGATCCGCCCCCATAGGATTTAGAGCTGCCTCATCATTCAATCCATATAATACATTGAATCCATTGCTAAGAGGCCCCATTGAGTTGACTAAAATAGATGTACCCTGTGTTAATATAACAACACCTAAAATTGTTTTAAAAGTCCCTTGAAAAACTTCAGAAGCAGATTTTCTTTGTAATAGCAAGCCTATCAATGCAATAAGGCCTAAAAACAAAGCAGCTTCTCTAAAAATTTCGTTTATAAGAAACATTAAAAACTTCACTTATAAAACCTCCCTTTAATTTATTAAAGCAAACTTCTTATTGCTTCTAATCCACTTTCTTCAATTTCTTTTTTGTTTATAAAGTTTTTAATCCCTATAACTGGAACATTAACTTTTTCCTTAATTCCTTTTTCTAATTCTTTTGATGTGAAAATTATATCTGCTGGAGTTGAACTCGCACTTCCTACATCTGCAGTTAAAACAGTAGCATTAATATTATTTTCCTTTAATACCTCCTCTATTTTCATCTTTAGAATCATCGATGAACCTACTCCAAATCCACACACAGCAAGTATTTTTATTTTTTTCATAAAATTTTCCCCCTTAATTTTTATTTAGTAAATTATATACTTCATTTATATCTTCAGTATTTCTTAGTATATGAATATTTTCTCCATCTTCTAGCACTTTTGCCAAATGCTCCAATGCTTTTAGGTGAGATTGTTGAGACTTAGCACATAATGAAAAAACTATATCAACCGGATCATTTTCTTTGTTCCCAAACTTAATCGGTTTTTCTAAAATTGCCAAGCTCATACCATCTTTCAAAACGTCATCACTTGGCCTTGCATGGGCAATGGCTATATGAGGCGATATAACTATATAAGGTCCTAAATTTTCTACAGCCTTTATCATATCCTCAATATACTTGTTCTTAACATAGCCATTTTCTTCTAAAATCCCTCCTGACTTTCTTATAGCTTCTTTCCAATCATTAGCTTTAACCTTCAATTTAATGTTTTCTATATTCATAATTTTTTCTTCTGCCATTTAATCCCCTCCATCAATTTCTCAAATACATAATTTCTTCATAGCTATCTGCATTTATCAATATATCAGCTGCTGCTTCTTGTTCTAAAATTTCCACCAATTTCACTAGTTTTTCCATATATAATTCTGGATTCAGACTAGCTAGAACTATTATTATCCTTACTTCCTCATTTCCTTTATCTCCGAATTTTATATTTTCTTTTAATGTAAGTAAACTCATAGAATCTTTCAAAACTCCATTGTGATTAGAGGCATGAGTAAGAGCTACCTGTGGAATAAAAACCATATAAGGTCCCAATTCCTCAACTGCTTTTATCATAGCGTCTATATAATCCTTTGTAATACTTTTTTGTTCTATAAGAGGTTTACTTGCCAAATGAATTGCTTCTCTCCAATTCTCACAGTCAACTTTCAAATTAACTTCTTCACTATTAAGAAGCTCTCCTAGATAATTCACTTTTCTATAAGCATTTGCTCCATTTATATCAGATATATAATCTAGTTGTTTTCTAACAGTATTCTTAAATATGAGAGTTTTCAATCTGCTTAAATCTTCATTGTCAAGAAGAGGATTTATTCTTATAACTTCTATTCCAGAAATTTCTAATGGACTAGTACTAATTACAAAATCTACATTATTCTTTTTTATGCATTCATCTACTTCATGGGCAGAAACCGGCCCCATATATTTCAGTTCTGGCAACATAATATTCAATCTAGTCTTTAAAAGATTTGAAGTCGCAAAACCACTTCCACAAACTAAAAGTACATTTGGCATAAAACTCGAACTTTTATTTCTTTCAAAAGCTGCTCCAATATGCATTGCCACATAAGCTATTTCATCATCTATCAACTTTCCTCCCAAAAATGTTTTGTGCTTATTTAATATTTTTCTCGACATTTCAAATATAAAAGGGTATCTATATTTAATCTGATCCGTAAGAGGATTTTCTATTGTCAAATTATTGCTAATTCTATAGAAAGCCACTTCAAGATGAGTTCTTAGACCATTTATAACCTCCACATCCTTTTCAAGATCTATACCTAAATATTTTTTTACATCTTCAACTATTTCTTGAACAATAATATTCACATTTTCATTTTCATACTCTCCTGGAAAACTTATAGAATCTCTGATTTTTGCTCCTTTAAATATTTTATCTAAATAGTTAATTTCATTTTCATCAAATACAATGTCATCAGCCTTTTCGATTATTTCCAAGGCCTTTTTTGTAGTAGCATAGCCTCTATTATCTTTATCTAAATCGTAGACACATTCTATACTTTTGCCTTTTTTAACTCTTTTTATGGCAACAGCTATATTAACAATTAACTCTTTTATGGATTCTTCCGTATAAGAAATCTCAAGAAAATTTTCTTTTTCTTTAATTGCTTTTAATATTAGAGCTTTATCTATATCTTCGAATAAATACTCAATTTCATAGCTACTCAATAATCCTTTCTTTAGCCCTTTACCTATCAATTTAGAAGTTTCATTTCGTATAGAGCTTTCTTTCCCCAAAAACTTTATTCCATAATAAGTTTTCCTATCAAGTGAAATTTCGCTTTCATAAAACTCTTCCTCTATTTTGTCTAAATCAGAAATAATAGTATTTTTGCTAACCTTTATAATTTCAGAAATGTCTTCTAATGTAATATAATTTGCCGATAAAAAAAGTAAAAGCTTTATATGAAATTGTCTTTCCTCGGCTGAGTAATCAATATTTTCTAAACTTGTCAATTCATTTAATATCTCATGTGCATTTTTGTTCCCTAAATCAATCCCAACTCCCAATCTAGGTTTTCTAATTAAATCAACATTTTTTTCTTTTAACCAAGCTTCTATAATATCTAAATCATAGCGAATAGTTCTTTCGCTGACATTAAAAATCAAAGCAATTTCTTTGATAGTAGAGTTTTCTTTGATTTTTAATAAATAATGAATTATATCTTTTTGTCTCTTTCCCAAGGTAACCATAAATATCACCTTCAACCTTCCCACTTATTATTATATATAAAAAATCATATTATTATAATTCCAATCTAGTTCTATACAATGTGGCAACAATTTAAATAATGTTTATTAATCAAAAAAATAAAAAACCCCTTCCAGAATTCTATGTTTTTTTGAACTCTGAAAAGGGTTTTCCAATCTATTTAAGACCTAATATTTTTCTTGCTTCATCTGGTGTAGCTACTTCTCTTCCTACTTCTCTTGAGATTCTAGCAACTTTTTCTACCAATTCAGCATTGGATTTAGCTAAAACACCTTTTGATAAGTAAACATTGTCCTCAAATCCTACTCTAGCATGACCGCCCATGATGATTGCTGCCACAGCCATAGGAATCTCATGTCTGCCTACTCCAGCTACCGTCCATGTAGAACCTTCTGGCAAACTATGAACCAAATAAGCTAAATCTCTCACTGTTGCATCCATTTGTACTCCAAGTACAAAATCAAAATGCATAGGGGCTTTTATAAATCCTTGTTTATGATACCTTATAGCTAAGTCTACCATTCCTTTGTCAAACACTTCAATTTCTGGCTTAACGTTCTTTTCATTCATAACGTTTGCAAAATTTTTGATAGTGTTCTCAGTGTTTACGAATATTTCATCTCCACCAAAGTTTAATGTACCACAGTCAAGAGTTGCCATTTCAGGATTCAATTCAACTGGTTGAAGTCTTTCTTCATCAGTCATTCCAACTGCTCCACCTGTTGAAGGTTGAACGATTACATCAGGACATCTCTTCTTTATTTCATCAATACAAGCTTTAAATCTTTCTTTGCTTTGAGTAGGAGTTCCATCGTCTTCTCTTACATGTAAATGTATGATGCTAGCTCCAGCTTTGTATGCTGCTTCAGCTTCTCTACCTATTTCTTCTACTGTATAAGGTACACTTGGATTGTTTTCCTTTGTAACTTCCGCGCCACATATAGCTGCTGTAATAATTAATTTTTCCATAAATATCACCTCAACTTTTTAAATATTACTTTCTTTGTTTATCCTTTGGAACTACACAAGTTCCCACAGCTCTACAAACTACTATAGGTTCTTCCAATACATCACACGCTGAATCATTGATATCTGGTCTTGGAGCTATAACCTTTCTAGCTTCAAATTCCATTTTTCTTGAGCTATTTCCAGTCTTAACTATTTCTCCAACAGCTTCAATATAATCTCCCGCAAAAACTGGAGCTAAAAATTCAACCTTTTCATAACCTGCAAATAAACCTTCATCTCCATCATTTCTTATAAGCAATTCTGTAGCTACATCTCCGAACAATTGTAGCATCTTTGCACCGTCTACAAGATTCCCACCATAATGGGCATCTCCTGCACTCATTCTTACTCTGATAATAGCTTTTTCCATGGTCCATACCTCCAATTCATTAGTTTTCCTTTACAGCCAATATTATATCATACCCTTCAATATTTAGCTATATATATCCTTTAAAGAGGATTTCCACCATAGGTTCTGGAGAAATCTCATCATAGCTATAATTATCAAAAAATACTTTTTTCCCATAAAATTGACTTATAGAGCCTGCTATAGAAAGAGTAACCAATTCTTCATCTAAATCATCTCTAAGTTCTCCATCTTTTTTGCCTTGTTCTATCATTTCCTTTAGCATAGAAAACAATTTCATCTTTTCCTTTAGCATTTCTTTCCTCAATTCCTTGGGAAATACTGCTTGTTGATTTATAAAAATCTGAGCAATATCTATATATTTGGTCAAAAACTTTCCATGATATTTAAACAATTCTATAGTCTTCTCTTTCACACTACCCTTTCCCTTAAGGACCTTTTCCATTCCTTCTTTGTACTCTTCTATTCCATATTTAAGTAGTTCATGAAAAAGTGCTTCCTTGCTATCAAAATATCCATATACTGTACCCTTTCCTATTCCTGCTTGCTTTGCTATATCCTCCATTTTAGCTGCATAAAATCCATTTTTAGAAAATACAATAGCTGCTGCTTTTAGTATTTCTATCTTTTTTTCTTCTCTAGTCATCTATTTCACCTACTCTTAATTGTTTCTATTTCTCAAATTGTCAAACATTATATATAAAACAGGTTCCAGTACTAGTGTAAGTAGAGTAGAAAGAATAAGTCCTCCTATTACAGCTATAGCCATAGGGCTTTGTATTTCAGAACCTTCTCCTCTTCTAATAGCCAAAGGCAAAAGTCCCAATACAGTTGTAAGGGTAGTCATAAGTATTGGTCTCAATCTAGTAGGCCCTGCCTTTCTCACCGCCTCGTCTTTTTCCATACCATTTTTCCTCAAAGTATTTATATAATCTACCAATACTATAGCATTATTAACCACTATTCCTGCCAATACTATTCCCCCCACTATAGCTGGAACGCTCAAACTCTTTCCTGAAAGCAACAAAAATAGTGCTGCCCCAGAAAAAGATAGTGGAACACTTAGAATAATAATGAAAGGATATATAAAAGATTCAAATTGAGATGCAAGTATTATAAATACAAATACCACAGCAAGTATTAGGACCAAAGTCAAATCCCTATAAGCTTTAACTAGTTGTTTATGCTGTCCTTCAAAACTATAGCTATACCCCCTAGGCATATGATAATCTTTTAACTTTGCTTCTATATCTTCTATAGTGCTTTCCATATCTCTATCATAAATTTGACTAGTCACACTGACCACTCTAGATTGATTTTCCCTATATATATTTACAGGCCCCTTCTCTACTTGAATATCCGCTATTTCTAAAAGAGGAACACTACTTCCCAAAGGAGTTGGTATGTTTAAAGATTTGAGTCCTTGAATAGTTTCATCCTTTGAGCCTTCCTTTTTCACGACTATATCTATTTCTGAACCTTCATATTTGTATTTACTAGCTACAACTCCAGAAAGATTTCCCCTCACTGAATTAGCTACTTGATAAGTACTGAGCCCAAATTGGCTAGCCATATCTCTATGGAGAACTATCTTTACTTCTGGTATTCCATCTTCATAATTTGACTTTACTTCTCTAGTACCAGGTACAGTTTTCACAATTTCCTTAAAATCTTCTCCAATACCTTTTAATGTATCTAAATCATCTCCCTTAATAGAAATATTTACAGGATCTCCACCGAGACCTCCCATCAACTCTGAAGACACATCTACACTTATATCTGCCCCTGCAATATCCTTTTTTATATTTCTCACTTCATCAGCTACTTGGAAGGTGCTTTTATTTCTTTCATTTAAAGGCTTCAAAATAACGGTGATACTTCCTTTGTTGGAATTGGTACTACTACTTGACGTAGACACAAGAGAACCTGCACCAATAGTTGAAAATACTGTATCAACTTCTTCAATATTTCCAATTTCACCTTCAAGTCTTCCAAGAACTTCATTTATGTCTTTAAAACTAGAACCTTGAGGAAGACTTATGTTTACCACAAATACTCCTTCATCAATTGGGGGGAAAAATTCTCCTCCTATAAGAAATAGTGGAGTAAGAGTAAATATAAATATTAAAACTGCAATGCATACTGTCCATCCCTTATGTCTAAGAGCCCAATCAAGTATATTTTTATATTCCTTCTCTACTTTTCCATAAAATTTATAGAAGATATCTTTTCTCTCAATTTTCTTCTTTTTTCTTAAAGACCTAGAAGAGAGCATTGGAATGAGCGTTAGAGAAACCAACAGAGATATCAAAAGTGAAAATACAACTGTATAGGCCAATTCTTTAAATATAGTAGCTGTAAAACCACGAACAAATACCATAGGCAAAAATACTACTATAGT
The DNA here is from genome assembly GCF_900130025.1 of Sporanaerobacter acetigenes DSM 13106. Classification (NCBI taxonomy): domain Bacteria; kingdom Bacillati; phylum Bacillota; class Tissierellia; order Tissierellales; family Sporanaerobacteraceae; genus Sporanaerobacter; species Sporanaerobacter acetigenes. The sequence continues at coordinate 357,656 of NZ_FQXR01000002.1, forward strand.
AGTAAGAGTAGAAGCTATAACAGCCATACTCACTTCTTTTGCCCCTTCTATAGCAGCTGTATCAGAAGGTTCTCCTCCTTCACTCATTCTATATATATTTTCAAGCACTACTATAGAATTGTCTACAAGCATTCCTACTCCCAATGCCATTCCTCCCAAAGTCATGACATTAAAAGTTATATTTCTAAAATATAGCAATATAAAAGTTGCAACAATAGAAACTGGTATAGAAACAGATATTATCAAAGTAGTCTTTAAATCCCTCAAAAATATATATAGGACAATTATGGCAAATGCAGCACCCATCAAAGCATTTTTAAATACATTGATGATACTGTCCTTTATATATTTTGCCTGATCCAATACAATTTCCATTTCCAATGAAGGATATTCTTTTAGTATTTCATTTAATTCTTTATTTATCTCTTCACTGACTCTAACAGTATTGGCCCCAGATTGTTTTTGAATAGACATATTGATGCCATCTTTTCCATTTATTCTAGAGATAGTGTTTATTTCCTTATCTTCAAGAGAAATTTGAGCAATATCTTCTAAATGAATAACTCCCCCTGTAACAAGAGGTATGGGAAGAGCCTTTATTTGTTCAATGGAACTAAACTCTCCTGAAGTCTTCACTGTAAGCTTTTTACCCCCACTATGCACCTGACCTCCAGGAAGATTTAAATTTTCAGCCCCTATTGTCTGAGTAATTCTATCCATACTCAGCCCATATCTTTCAAGTTCTCCTTCATTTACAACTATAGCTACTTCCTTTTCATTTCCTCCGGTCACCGCTACACTAGCCACTCCTTCGATTCTCTCAATTCTTGGTTTTATTATTTCCATAACCTGAGATTGAAGTTTTCCCAAATCCTCGTCACTATAAAAGGCCAATTGCAAAATAGGCAATGCATTGGGATCTACTTTGACCACCATGGGATTTGAAACTTCTCTAGGAAGATATCCCTTTACCAAATCTATTTTTTCCCTCATCTCAAGATTGGCAAAATCCATATTTGTACCAAAATTAAACTCTATCACTACAAGAGAATTTCCATCCATAGAAATGCTCTTTACATTTTTCACACTTCCTACAGTAGCTACAGCCCCTTCAATAGGCTTTGTCACCAATTTTTCAATTTCTTGAGGCCCTGCCCCTTTATAACTTGTAGATACTACGGCTATAGGAATTTCTATTTTAGGAAGAAGATCCAATGGAATTCTAGTCAAAGAAACTATACCAACAATTAAAATTACCAATGTAATCATCAAAATAGTGATAGGCTTTTTTACAGAAAAACTATATAGATTCATTTACCTTCACCTCTCACTACTTTGACTGTAGTACCATCTGATACATAATATTGTCCTTTAACTATGAGTTTTTCTCCACCCTTAAGTCCACTTTTTATCTCAACATTATCTCCTCCATCCAATCCCTTAACTACTTTTACTTTCTTGGCTTTCCCATTTTTCACTATATAAACTACGCTTTCATCATCTATATCCAATACTGCATCATTTGGAATAGTTACGACATCTTCTCTTTTGTCCGCTTTTATCGTGACTTTTCCCAATGCTCCAATGGGAATATTTAAATCTTTCGTATCAACAGTTATTTTTATTGGATAAAGACCAGTTTTTACATTTGGACTCAAAGCCATGTATTCAATCTTCCCCACGACATTTTTCTTATCTAACGATGGAATATCTACAAATACCTCATCATCTTTTTTTATTTTGTTCAAAAGCTTATCAACTACATTTATTTCCACATACATATTGTCAAAATCTGATATCATCATGGCAAGTTCACTATTTGTAGCAAATCCACCTTCCTTAATATTTACAGAAGAAACTACTCCATCTGTTGTAGCTCGGACTTTTAATTTTTCTAAGGTATCCTTGGCTTGTTTGTATCCATTTTCTACTTCTGAAAGCTTGCCATCCAATTCTTTTGAAAGCTTATCTAATTCTTCTTTTTTCCCTTCAATCTCCACCATTTTTTTAGTCCTTTCCTCATTTGCTCCATCAACTACATTGACAGATGGAAGTTGGGACTTGGCCTTTTCAATTTCATTTTTCTTTGACTTCAAATCATCTAAGGCCTCTTTTGCCATATTTACCTGTTTATCTACTTCTTCATTTTCAATGACAAATAGTAAATCTCCACTTTTCACTTTGTCCCCAGGCTTCACTTCTATACTCTTTATTTCCCCTGGAATTTGAGGAAGAACAATAGAGTCTTTTTCTGAAAAAAACCTACCTGAAATGCTTATTTCATCATATATTTCTCCAAGAGAAACATCTTCTACTTCAACAGGTATGTACTCTTCTTTTTTGGCTTCTTCAACTTTATTTTTCTGAAAAGGTGAAGTACATCCTGAAAAAGCAATGGAAAGTACAATACTTAAAGCTAAAATACATGCCTTTTTCTTCATTTTTAAACCTCCAATGCTATTGACTGACCAGTCGGTCGGTAAGATTATTCTAATTTATACGAAAAGATTTGTCAACAAGAACAAATATTATTGTAACTATTTTGTTCCTTTTGAATACACTTTTTATATGGTAAAATGTAGATACATAATTGTAGGGAGGTGAAAACATGGACCCGCTTATCAGCTTAAACCATGTGAGAAAAGTATATAAAATGGGAGATGAAAAAATAATAGCTCTAAATGATATAAGCCTCCAGATAAGTAAAGAGGAATTTGTATGCCTTTTAGGTACTTCTGGCTCTGGAAAGAGTACTCTTTTAAACATAGTTGCTGGCCTCGAGAAGCCTACAAAGGGCGAAATCATTATAGATAACCATCATATAGAAAAGATGAATGAAAAACAGTTGGCCAAATTTAGACAATTGTACATAGGATTTGTTTTTCAGTCATACAATCTAATTCCTACTCTTTCTGCTCTGGAAAATGTCAGTCTCCCCCTTACCTTTCGTGGAATTCCAAAAGGTACGAGAGATAAAAGAGCAAGAGAAATGCTTAAAGCAGTAGGCCTTGGAAATAGGCTGAATCACAAACCTTCTGAAATGAGTGGTGGGCAACAGCAAAGAGTGAGTATTGCAAGGGCTTTTGTAGGAAAACCTAAAATAGTATTTGCAGATGAACCTACAGGAAACTTGGATACAAAGACTACCATGGAAGTAATGGATCTCATGACTTCTATGGCAAGAGGATACAATCAAACCCTTATCATAGTCACTCATGATGTTGAAATATCTGATTACACTCATAGAATAGTCTATATAAGAGATGGAAGTATTGAAAAAATAGTAGAAAATACAAATAAGGGGGACTCATAAGAAATGAAACGTAAATTTAGCTTTTTGCTTATAATGATTTTAATATTAGCACAAATACCAAGTATTAGTTTAGCTAATAATTCTACACCAAATACAATAAACGAAAGAGATATCATCATTAGTTCTGTAGATACAGGTTCAAAAAACATATATGAAGGTGAAAAATTCAAAGCTACTATCACCTTAGAAAATAACTCCAATGCAGATTTAGAGGATATAACTGTCATGGTAGAAAAATCTTCCTCCTTTATTTTAGTTGGTACAGGCTCAAAGAAAAATGCAAATCCCAATAGTCTTAAACCATCAGAAAAAGCAACTGTTGAATTTGATCTGTCCTATACAGGTGGAGAAGATATTCAAATTCCTATTACAATATATTATAAAAAAGATACAAACAACTCTAGCTTATCTGATTATATAGGTGTTAATAATGCAATGCCAAAGAGCAAAGAACCAAAACCAGAACCCATAGATACGACAAAACTTATACCTAAATTATCTATAGTCAGCTCAAAATCTATACAAGGTGAAGCAGGTCAATATGTATCAGTACCTATCTCTATTAAAAATACCAGCCAATATACAGCAACAGATATAACTATAACTTCTGAATTAGATAGTGGTGATAATAGCTATTTATCCTTTGATGATTCTGGCTATTCCAACAATATATCAAGAATCAGAAGGGGCAAAACTGAAGATATAGATTTGAAAATTTATATTGACCCACAGGCTCAAGAAAAAAGTTATCCTATAAAATTACATTTTCAATATTATAATGAACACGGTGATCCTGCACCAGTGTCATCAGATGTAGTTTATGTAAAAGTCTCGAACAATAATACTCTTCCTATACTATCAGTAAATAAGGTAGACATTACACCACAAACCATAGAGGCTGGTAAAAAAACTACAGTAGGTTTTGAGATAGAAAATAAAGGCAGTATAGATGCAAAAGATATAAAATTATCTCTTGACGGTTTAAGTGGTGACACTTTTATTCTTGCTTCCGGAGCAAATAACAAGTATATAAACAAATTAAAGGGAGGTCAAAAATCTTATATCTATTTTGAACTCCAATCTTCAAACAAACTAGCAGGCGGCAGCTATGGCTTAGAACTAAAATTAAATTACAAGGACATGAAAAATCAACCTTATGAAGATTCTAACAAATTTTTCTTAACAGTAGCCTCAAAAGAAGGAAAGGCTTCTAATATAATTATAGAAAATTTAACTTATCCAGAAAATGAAGTAAGTTTAAATAAAGATTTTAATATTGGATTCAAATTAAAAAATATAGGTAAAATGGATGCAAAAAATATAAAAGTGACTGTAGAAAGCTCAGAGCCAAATGCAGTTGTACCTAAAACTGCAAGTATCAAAAAAATTAATTCCATTGCTCCAGGAAAATCCCAAAATCTTAGTTTTTCATTTTTAGCAACAAAAGATGCAACAACTAGAAATTATCCTATAAACATAACTGTAGAATATGAAGATGAATTAAATGCTGGAAAAGAAAAATATACCCTTACCCAATATGTAGGAGTATATGTGGTAAAACCCGGAGAAGAAATAAAAACAACGCCAAAATTAATCATAGACAAATATAGTTTTGAACCTGCATTAGCAAAAGCAGGAGAAAATTTCACCATGAATTTATCCTTTTTCAATACAAATGCAAAAAAAGCTGTAAAAAACATAAAGATTTCCCTTGTTGTAGATGAAAAAACAGAAGAAACAGGAAATGTATTCACTCCTGTAGGTAGCAGTAACACCTTCTATATCGATTCCATTCCACCAAAGGGAAGAGTAGAAAAAACTATAACCATGTTTACAGTACCTGATGCAAAAGCAAAATCCTACAATATCACTGCAAACTTTGAATATGAAGATTCTAAAGGTGAACAATATACTGCCACAGAACTCATAGGTGTACCTGTAGTACAACAGTCAAAATTAGAAGTAGGAGAACTAAATATTCCTACTGAAAACTACGTAGGACAACCTATACCTATAATGGTAGATTTCTACAATATGGGAAAAGTCACATTATATAATACTATGGTTAATATTGAAGGAGATTTTCAAACTGAAAACGGAAACTACTATGTAGGAAACTTTGAATCTGGAAATAGTGAAACTTTTGAAGGCACAATCATACCTGATGCTCCTGGAGAAATAAATGGAACCTTGGTGTTTTCCTATGACGATACTTCTGGTGAACATGTGGAAATAAGAAAAGATTTCAAATTAAATGTAGAAGATGCTCCACCTATGGACGAATTCCCAGACGATATGAATCCAGATATGAATAAATCTAAAGGAATTTTAAAAAGTAAAAAATTCTGGATAATATTAGTCCTAATTGTTGGTGGGGGAATAGGTGGAATCAAATTCTACAAAAATAGAAAAAAGAAAAAGGAAGGTATGGCATTAGATGAATAGCAAAGACTTAGTTTCCATGGGAATTAAAAACCTGTGGAGAAGAAAGCTTAGAACCTTCTTGACAGTACTTGGTGTAGTCATAGGAACAAGTTCCATCATTGTCATGCTTTCTCTAGGATTTGGAATGAAAGAAGCCTTCAAACAACAAATAAGTGAAATGGGAAGCTTAAATATCATCACTGTAAGTCAAGGATATCGTGGATATGCAGAACCAAATATGAATGCAGCAAAAAAGCAAGAAGAACTAAATGAAAAATCTTTAATCTCCTTCTCAAAAATAGAAGGAGTAAAAGCTGTAACTCCTATTGTAGAAACTTCCGGCAAAATAGTAGATGGAAAATACTCATGCTATTTATCCATTAGAGGTGTAGACCCTAAAAACATGGAAGACTTCGACTATAAATTAGCAGATGGAAGACTTCTAAAAAGTAGTGATGATTTAGCAGTAGTATATGGTGGAGAAGTAAAAAATATGTTTTATAATGAAAACAGTTCAGGATACAACTACAAGGAACCAAAAATAGACTTGATGAAAGATAAACTCATTTTCACATTTGACATGGAATATGGGTCTAAAAGAAAGGGACCTCAAATTCCTCAAGAAAATTCAAAAAAGCCGAATTATAAGACCTATAAGTTTAAAACTGTAGGTGTACTGGCTGAGGGAGATTATGAAAAAGGATATTATGCCTATATGCCTATTGATCAAGTAAAAAAACTTATACAAGAAAAAAACAAAGCTGAAGGAAACAAAATAAGTCCTGAAGAAAGGAAAAGGCAGAGAGGATATCAGACAATCCTCGTTAAAGTAGATGATATAAACAAAGTTCAAGAAGTTCAAACTCAAATAAAAGACATGGGATACAATGCCTATAGTCTTTCTGATTATCTAGAAAGCATGAAGAAGACCTCCAATACAATTCAAGCAATACTTGGAGGAATAGGAGCAGTATCACTTCTTGTAGCCGCTATAGGTATTACAAATACTATGGTCATGAGTATATACGAAAGAACCAAAGAAATTGGAGTCATGAAAGTTATAGGAGCATCCCTTAGGGATATAAAAAGACTATTCTTATTTGAATCTGGAATGATAGGCTTATTGGGAGGAATCATAGGCGTAGGACTTAGTGAATTGTTGTCCTTTGTCATAAATAAAATAGCTCCTAGTATGGGTGGAGATATTGTAGGCCCTATGGGAGTTACAAAGATAAGCATCATCCCAGTATGGCTCATACTTGCCGCCATGGCCTTTGCCACATTTGTAGGACTATTATCAGGATACTATCCAGCAAAAAGAGCCATGAATTTAAGTGCCCTTGAAGCTATAAAGACAGAATAGGAAAGAGGAGCAATTGCTCCTCTTTTTTCTAACAACTATATTCTTTACATGCCTTTATAAAATCTCTGAATAGTGGATGACATCTAGTTGGTCTAGATTTAAATTCTGGATGAAATTGTACTGCTACAAACCAAGGATGATCTTTAAGCTCAACTATTTCCACAAGTCTTTCATCAGGACTTATTCCACTTATAACAAGTCCATTTTCCACTAATGTATCTCTGTATTCATTGTTGAATTCATATCTATGTCTATGTCTTTCATATATGAGTTCATCTTTATAAGCTTCAAAAGCCTTTGTCCCTTCCTTAAGCTTACATGGATATAGTCCAAGCCTCATAGTTCCACCCAATTCATCTATATCCCTTTGTTCTGGCATAAGATCTATCACTGGATAATTGGTATTTGGATTTAACTCTGAACTATGAGCATCCTTTAACCCTGCTACATTCCTTGCAAACTCTACTACTGCCAATTGCATTCCCAAACATATTCCTAAATAAGGCACATTGTTTTCTCTTGCAAATCTAGCAGCACAAATCTTTCCATCAATTCCCCTATCTCCAAATCCACCTGGAACAAGTATTCCATCTACACCTTTTAGAACCTCACAGCAATTTGATTCATCCAAATCTTCAGAGTGAATCCATTTAATATCAACATCTAAATCATTTTCAATTCCACCATGTTTCAAAGATTCAGCTACTGAAATATATGCATCCTTAAGTTCCACATATTTCCCTACAAGAGCTACTGTCACTTTTCCCTTTGGATTTTTTACTTTTTCTACAATACCCTTCCATTCTGCCAAATCCAATTCATTGCATTCAAGTCCCAGATGATCAATGACAAGCTCTGGAAGTCCTTCTTCTTCAAGCATAAGTGGTACTTCATATAGAGTTTCTGCATCTAAATTTTGGATAACTTCTGATGGCTCTAAATCACAAAATAATGCTATTTTGTCCTTTAGATCTTCTGAAAGGGGTCTTTCTGTTCTACAGATAAGAACGTCTGGTTGAATTCCAATACTTCTAAGTTCCTTCACACTGTGTTGGGTAGGCTTTGTCTTTAATTCTCCAGCTTTTGAGAGATAAGGAACTAGTGTCACATGAATATACATGACATTTTCTCTTCCTATGTCAGTTTTAAATTGTCTTATAGCTTCTAAAAAAGGTAAACTCTCTATATCACCAACAGTTCCACCTATTTCTGTGATGACTACATCCACTTCTTTTTCTTTTCCCGCTCTTTTAATTCTCTCTTTTATTTCGTTGGTAATATGAGGAATAACTTGTACTGTTCTGCCTAAGTATTCCCCTTTTCTCTCTTTGTTGAGAACTGACCAGTAAATCTTTCCTGTAGTCGTATTGCTATTTTTACTCAAATTTATGTCTATAAATCTTTCATAGTGACCTAAGTCCAAATCTGTCTCTCCACCATCATCCGTAACAAATACTTCTCCGTGCTGATAAGGACTCATAGTTCCTGGATCTACATTTATGTATGGGTCAAATTTTTGAATAGTCACTTTGAGTCCTCTACTCTTTAATAGTTGACCTAAACTTGCAGCTGTAATACCCTTGCCTAGTGATGATACTACACCGCCCGTAACAAATATATACTTAGTTGGCATCCCAAAAAACCCTCCTTATTTTTAGTACATTAACTATAGTATTCTATCTCAATGGTCTTTATATGTCAATAAAATTTAGGTAGTTTTCATAGTCTAAAAGGCCTAAAGTAACCTTATTGTAATATTTAAATCAACCTATTTGTAGTATAATCTAATTAAATAAAGATTATGAAAGGGGAGAAAAAATAATGAAAAAATCAATAGCATTAGTACTATCTATCGTACTAGTATTACTTACTTTAACTCCAGCATTAGCTAATTCTACTCAAGATGAACTATACAACCAATGTGGAGAAATACTTGGTTCTTCAAGAATACTTCAAGGAAATGCTAGTGGAGATCTCATGTTAGAACAAAAACTCAAAAGACAAGATATGGTCGTTTTAGTTAGCAGACTATTTAGAGAAGAAGATAAAGCAAGATATAGCAAAGCCGAAGTTCCTTTCAAGGACGTGACAAATCCTTTCTACAAATCATATATAAATTGGTCAATGAACAAAAAACTAATAGAGGGAAAAACTCCAACTAAATTTGGATTCAATGAAATTGTCACTGTTCAACAACTTCAAGCAGTTCTTTTAAGAGCACTTGATTACAATGAAGAAGCATCAAAATGGGGAAAAGTTCCAGATGAAGCTACTAAACTTGGGATCATGAACAGTATAGAAGCCATGCCAGCAAACAAAGAAGTTGAAAGAGGCCTTATGGCTGTTATGACCGTAAATGCCCTCAGGATAAACAAAAAAGGTACCAACACTACATTAGCTGAATTTTTAAATATGAGTATTCCTGATGCCTTCACTGTAGAAAATAAAGTTATAGTAAACAGAGACGCAGTTCAAATAGAAGGAATAGCTACAGGAGTTAAAACACTCAAATTAAATATAAAACCTGTATCTTCAAATATCACCACAGGTGAAAAAATAGTAGATGTACCGCTTGATAGCAATGGAAGATTTTCTGTAGAAGTCAAAGGACTACAAAGTGGAAACTACAACTACAGATTTTCAAATGGCAACTCTTACACTAAATATGAAAGTTTCACTATAAAAGAACTACCTTTTGAACTATCAGATGTAAAAGGGGACAATCTAAAAGAAATAAAATTGACTTTCACAAAAGCTGTAGATAAAAACACTGCACTATTTGCAAGCAACTACTACACAAATGCAGGAACCATAAAGAAAGTAAGACTTGAAGATGGAGACAGACAAGTAATTTTAACTCTTGACAACAATATAAATATGACAAATCAAAAGAACTATAAAATATCTATATACAAGATAAAATCAGAAAGTGGAGAAGATATATCTATTAAAGATAAAGAGTTCACAGCATTTGACAACAAAGTGCCTGATATAGTAAAAATAAAACAATTAGGAAACAAAGTAATTAAGGTATATTTTTCTGAACCTATAAAACCTGCAACAAACTCTAATTTTAAAATTGATGGAAAAAGATTTTCAGGTTCAGTAAGAACTGAAGACCATATAGTATATTTGACATTCTTTACTTCACAAAAAGAAGGCAAATATGTTCTCACAACTACAAATATAGAAGACTATTGTGGATATAAAGCTATTGAAAAAGATACACCTTTTGAAATAGTTTTAGATAAAGAACCTCCAAAATTAGTAAATGCAAGAGCTACTCTAGAAGAAGTAGTACTTAAATTTGATGAAGACATAAATCCAGATACTTGTTCAAAAAATAACTTTTATTGGCAATATGGATCTATGAAAAGATATCCAACACAAGTAAGAGTATGTGGCGATGAAGTAATACTGGATTTCTCAAACAACAGGCTTTTAGCAAATGTAGAAACTACTATATATGTAGATGGAGCAGAAGATTATTCAGGAAACAAAATAAGAAATGAACAAACCAAAATAACTCCCGTAATTGATATGACTACACCAGAAGTTGTAAGCATAAAAGTTTCTAATGATGGAAAAGACATTACTGTATATTATAGCAAAAGTGTAGTAGGAGATAATAAAAATTTTTATACTATAAAAGATAGAAATAATAAAATTGTAAATATAAAGGAAGTAACAGGTTCAGGTAGAGAATATACTATAAAACTATTTACTCCATTGCCAGTAGACACAAATAGTTTAAATATACAGGGAGTATATGATACTACTACTCTAAAAAATACTATTATACCTTATTCAACAACTATAGAGATGAAAGACCTAACGAGACCAAAAATAACTAGCTATTCAGGTAATGGTAGACAAATCATGCTACAATTTAGCAAAAAAATGGATATAGGCACCCTTGTAGATCCAAACAACTATCTGATTTCTTTAGGAAACTATAAAACTTATATGCCAAAAGATGCTGAATTTAACCCATTAAATGATGGGCAGACATTAGTCATACTCTTACCTGAGAAAATTGATGGGAAAGATGTAAATGTAGGTTTACGTGGAAACTTGACCGAGCTACAAATAATAAGATTAGCAGATCCAATTGGAAACTATATAGAACCAGATGTAGTCAATTTGACATTTGATTATAATACTAGCGGAAAAGCAAAAGTTGTAGATTTCATAGAATATCCAGGTTATCAAGGTCTAATGACTGAATCAAATAAAATCCAAGTTAGATTTTCTGAACCTATAGTTTCTGCTTCACCATATGATTTCAAAATATATGGCAGAACTATCTATGATGTACAAACAGATGGCACAGATGTAGTCACACTGCTATTAGATGATACAAATGATACTGCAAGCCCAAATTCCTTGACTGTAAATAGCAGAAATGATATAAAAACATTTATAGGAAATGAAGTGCAATATGGTGGAATTACTGTAAAAGACAAAGTTTCACCACATCTTAAAGATGACAATTACAATTTGACAATATACAGAAATACAATAGAATTAACTTTTAGTGAACCTCTTGAAAGCAAAGTAGAAACGCTATTTGCTAATGATTTAATCATCACAAGCGAAAGTACTAGAAAACCTCTTTCACCATCTGAATATGAAACTAAGTTGAAAATGGGTAATCCTGATACTATAGTCATCACAATAAAAACAAGAAGAGCAGACTCTTATTCTATAATGTTGGCAAGTGAACCAAAATATATAATGGACAAAAGCGGAAATATCATAGAATCTAGCGGGCAAGTATTTTACACAAATACAATAACTAGTTACTAATATAAAAATCCCCTCAATTTAGGGGATTTTTATTTGCGCTACACATCTTCCTAAGTTCAATTTGTTTTTTGAACAATTGCCTAAATATCTTATCTCTTTTGAAATCCGGTATATTCCTATACTGAAAATCACAATAGTATCTATGACCCAGTTTATAAGTCTTCGAAATAGTTCCAGTTATATCTACTGTATAATCAGAAAACAATATATCCAATCTTAACATTTTATTTTTTAGACTACCAAATATATCAGACTCATCTGAAGAAAAACGTAGTTGATCTCCACCTATTTGCAATATATTTACTGACATTTCATGGTTTGCTATAGGAAGATACAATATCCCCTCCAGATTCCAGAGTAAATTAAAACCGTCAGGAGATTCTTCCAACTCAATAGATGATATGTAAAATTTGTTATCCTTAATATCAGCTATTTTAATTTTATAATCAAACACAGTTGTAGAATCTTTTACAGCCATCTCACATGAAATTATCTTGCCTAGTTCTATTTTTGCCGCCTTTATCTCATCATTTGGGCTAAAAATATAATAGTTTCCATTTTTAGTCAATATTCCTTCAAATATATAAACATCCTCTTCATAATTGACCATCAAATGGCACAAACTTAAATGACTATCAAGTAAAGACTTATATTCATTTTGAACCTTTGACAACATATCAATCATCACATCAACCAATTTTGGATGAAATTGCTTTCCTCTATTTATCTGCAATTCTCTAATTACTTTTTGAACACTGTATCTCTTTTTATATGGTCTTTCTGAAAGCATGGCATCTACTGCATCACAAATAGATATTATACAACTATAAAATGGTATTTCCTTTTCTTTTAGCCCTTCCGGATACCCTTGCCCATCATATCTTTCATGATGATATTTAATGACCTCAGCTATGCCACTAAGTTCCGAATACTCATCCAATATTTTTCTTGTCATATTGTAGCTATATAGAGAATGTTGTTTAACCACTTCATATTCTTCCATAGTTAACTTTCCATTTTTATTTATAATAGAATCATCAATAAGAGCCTTACCCACATCATGAAGTAAACCCGCTATATAAAGTTTTATTATTTCATTTCCATCAAGATTTACCTCATTTCCAAGTCTCTTACACCAATTAGCTACATTGTAGCTATGAGAAAAAAGTGTATTGTCTTTTTTTCTAACACCATCATCAGCACATGAATAATATTGATCATAGCACGTGCATTTTTCCCCTCTACAATTGAATGATCTAAAAGAAAGGACATGTTGGAAATATATTCATAAGACTGGACTTTTTTAGATAATGTATCAAGGTCAAAATCTATATTTCTATAAGTGCCAAAATAAAGGCAGCCAATCAGCTCCATGGTTTTATCTTTTGAGCTAAACAATGGTACATATATAGCTTTTTTAATTCCAGCAAATAGACATCTACTATTGTCTTCATGAAAATATTCTATTATTTCCTTGTTCTCTATTAGATCATTAAAGAGATAATTTGAATTCTTTTCAAAAAAAATCGAGTGAGGAATTTTCTCATTAAATTTCTCTACATCTTTTAAATAATAGCTTTTAGTAACTGCCACATTTCTATTAGAATTGAATTGGAAAACTATATAAATATCATAATCAAGAATTTTATCTATCTCTTTAAGATAATTTTTCAATTTATCCTCAACAGAACCTCCTTGACACTTTAAGAATTCATTGGTATCCCTTTCTATCGTAATAGACATAGACAGACCCTCCTTTGCCAAATTAAGTCCCAGTTTTTTATAGTCCATTGGGCCTATATTCGACATTCGACAAATCTCTTGGAAATCCTTCAAAGAAAGCAAAGATTTTAAAACAACGTTTTCACTATTGACAAAGCTATATTTCTATGTTAAACTTTTGTTGATTAAATTAATATTGATGGTGTGTTACTGATAGTTTTTCAGGCATTAACCAAGATAAAACTCATGGCATGAGTTTCATTCTTGGTTTTTTTATTTATTGGGAGGGCTAAAAATGTTTTCTAATGGTGTTCAATGCAAAATAATTAAAATATTAAATAACAATTCTATATTAGCTTATGATATGGACAAAGATCAGGAATTGATCATAATAGGTAATGGCATAGGATATGGACACAAAAAAAATGAAATATTTGCACTATCCAATAACGAAATAGAAAAACTGTTTGTTACTTATGACAAAAAATTTAAAAATCAATATTATCAGCTAATAAATTTCCTAGATGAAAATGTGATGAGGGTCAGTGAAGAAATCATATCTATGGGAGAAAAAAAATTGGGTTCTTTAAATCCCCATATTCATATAGCTTTAACTGATCACATTGGTTTTTCTATAGAGAGATTGAAACAAAATTTAGAAGTAAACAACCCGTTTCTAAATGAAATCAAGCTTTTATATCCTGAAGAATATGAAGCCAGTATAGAGGCAAGCAAAATTATAAAAAAAGACCTAAATGTGGCTATCCCCGAATCGGAAATCGGTTTTATAGCATTGCATTTTCACTCTGCTAGGCAAAACAAAGAAGTAGGCGAAACCGTTAAATATACTTTTTTAATCAAAAACCTTATTCAAATTGTAGAAGAAGAATTAAATATTAAATTTGATTCTTCAGATTTAAGCTATATAAGACTAGTAAGCCACTTCAGATTTGTAATAGATAGACTTGAAAGAGGTAAAACTGAAATAAATCCAATTCTAAATAGAATAAAAAACGAGTATAGAGATTCTTTTGAAATATCTAAAAAAATTGGAGCATGTATAGAAGATACTCTCTCACTACCTGTTAGTGATGATGAACTTGGATATATAACTATACATATCCAAAGAATAAAATTCAATATAGACAAATAATATTGAGCGTGTTACTGAGTAAAATCAGGCATAAGCTTATGAGGACAACAATCCTTGTAGCCTTATGCCTTTTTATTTATAAAAATATTTATAATTTAAAAGGAGGATTTGCAATCATGAAAAAACTTTTTTTCAGGCTTCAAAGAATTGGTAAAGCATTGATGTTACCAATCGCAGTATTACCAGCGGCTGCACTGTTATTACGTTTAGGTGCAGAAGACCTATTAAACATACCTTTTGTTAACCAAGCAGGTGCCGCAATTTTTGATAATTTAGCATTATTATTTGCTATTGGAGTAGCTGTTGGATTGTCTTTTGACAACTCAGGGGCTGCAGGTCTTGCAGGAGCTGTAGGATATTTTGTTATAACAAGAGGTACACAAACTATAAATCCTGATATAAATATGGGAGTTCTAGCAGGAATTATAGCAGGTTCTGTAGCAGGACATTCGTACAACAAATTTTATGATATCAAACTACCAGATTTTCTTGGATTCTTTGGTGGTAAAAGATTTGTTTCCATTGTCACAGGTGGTATTTGTATAGCATTGGCAGCAATATTTGGTTTTATTTGGCCACCTATTCAAAATGTAATATTCAAATTTGGTGAATGGTTGACTACATCCGGTTCAGTAGGACTAGGTATATATGGAATATGTAATCAATTGCTAGTTCCTACAGGACTTCATCACATTATCAACAGTTTAGTTTTCTTCGTATTTGGTTCATTCACCGATGCAGCAGGTCAATTGGTAACAGGAGATTTATCACGTTTCTTTGCTGGAGACCCAACTGCAGGAGCATTTTTGGGAGGTTTCTATCCAATATTTATGTTTGGTATGCCAGCAGCAGCTTTGGCAATGTACAATACAGCTAAAAAAGAAAATAAAAAAGAAGTTGGTGGAGTACTTTTAAGTTCAGCTCTAACCTTTGCCCTAACAGGTATAGGAGAACCATTGTTGTTCAGTTTTTGTTTTGCTTCACCACTTTTATACCTTATTCACTCAATATTGACAGGTTCATCGCTAATTGTTTGTAATCTACTTGGAATAAAACACGGTTTCGGCTTTTCTGCAGGTTTAATTGACTATGTATTAAACTTTGGATTAGCAACTAAAGCCATACTTATAATCCCAGTAGGAATAGCTTATTTCTTTATTTACTACTTTGTATTTAAATTCTTCATACTCAAATTAGATCTAAAGACTCCTGGAAGAGAAGACTTTGATTTAGATGATGGAGGTGCAGCAATATCTACAGCTTCTTCTAGTATTTCAGATTCTGAAAAAGCTCAAAAATATATAGAATATTTAGGTGGAAAAGAAAACTTAGAAGTTGTTGAAGCTTGTATAACTCGTCTTCGTTTAAAACTAAAAAATCCTGAATTGATAGATGAAAAAGGATTGAAAAGCTTAGGCTCAGCTGGAGTTTTAAAAGTTGGAAGCAGTATTCAAGTAGTAGTAGGAACTAAAGCTGAACAAATAGCTGGAGACATTAAAAAAGAAATGAAAAAATAAACAATAAATAAAATGGAGGTATAAAATATGTCAAGTTCAAATTATATTGATGCAGTACAAAATTTAATAACTGAAATCAAAGAAACACAAAGTGAAAACATTGCAAAAGCAGCAGAAAAATTTGCAGAAGCAGTAAAAAATGATAAAATAATTCACGTATTTGGGACAGGCCACTCCCATATGATAGGAATAGAAATGTTCGTAAGAGCAGGTGGACTAGCAAATGTAGAAGCAATGCTAGACAACACAATCCTAACTAATTTTGGAGCTAGAAAAAGTGGAAATATAGAAAGATTAAGTGGACTAGCAGAAGTAATCTGGAATGACTATGAAATCAAACAAGGTGATATCATGGTTATAGTATCCAACTCAGGAAGAAACGCAGTACCAATAGAAATGGCAATGCTTGCAAAAGAAAAGGGAATATACCTAATAGCTTTAACTTCCTTAAAACATTCAAAGAACTGTGAATCAAGACATGAAAGCGGCAAGAGATTGTTTGAATTGGCAGATTTAGTTATAGATAACTGTGCTCCAAAGGGAGATGGACTACTAGATTTTGACGGAATACAATCAGGGGCTAGCTCAACTATAGCAGGTTCTGTGATAGTAAATAGTATAGTTGCTGAAACATTAAGCATGTTATCCAAAGAAGGATACAAAGCACCTGTATATGTAAGCCAAAATGTTGATGGCTACAACAACGATGATATATATGCAAAATATGAACATAGAATAAAACATATTTAAAGGGAGATATCTTATGTTTAAATTTTTTACCCACAAAAAAGTCACAATTAAAGCTCCTATATCTGGAATAGTTTCAGAATTAAGTGAAGTACCAGACGATGTATTTGCTCAAAAAATCGTAGGAGACGGTATTGCTATAAATCCAACAGATAACACATTATATTCTCCTGTAAAGGGAAAAATAGTACAAATATTTCCCACTCTTCACGCACTAGGAATTGAAACTGAAGAAGGACTTGAAATATTAATTCACTTAGGAGTAGATACAGTTGAGTTAAAAGGCGAAGGGTTCACTTCCTTTGTAGAGAAAGATCAACAGGTTGATGTAGGAGATAAATTGATTGAAATTGATTGGAATTCAATAAAACATAAGGTTCCATCTATAATGACCCCTATACTCATTACAAATATGGACAAAGTAGACAAAATAGAAATACTAAAATCAGGAGAAATAAAAGCAAAAGAAGATTTATTGTCTGTAACCATTGAAAGAGCTTAATAAGTGTAAAACCCCTTTACAATATGTAAAGGGGTTTTACATGAAATTTATTTATAATCATCTTTTCAAGGTGTACTCCAGCTTATATATATCACTTCTATAAATAGATTTTGTATACTCAATTGCTTCATCATCTTCACTATAAGTAATTCTTTCAAACAACAAACCTAAATTGTTGTCCTTGAGATTTATATTCATCAAATCTCCTTCATAAGATGTCAAAACTACAGGTTGTATACTTTGCTTGCCATAAGACAATTTAATCCCATATTTTTTCTCTATTAGCCCATATAGGGAATGTTCTTCAATATCTTTTCTTGCCAATCCAGGTACAACCTTTTCAGGAATATGAGCCATTTCAATGGCAAGAGGTAGACCATCAACTATTCTGAGTCTCTTTATTACATATATAAGATCTATAGAATTGTCAATCTCTAAGATTTCAGATTCCCTTTTATTTGGAACTTTTTTCTCAAACAACAATATCTGATTGTCAACTTGTTTGCCATTGGCCTTCATCTCTTCCGTAAAACTCAGAAGTTGAAACACATTTCTTCTTTCTTTCGGATAAGCAACATAAGTTCCCTTGCCCTGTTCCTTATATAGCAGCCCTTGATAAACAAGATCTTGTATAGCTTTTCTTGCAGTCATTCTACTGACATTATGATATTGACACAATTCCATTTCAGTAGGAATAGCTTCCCCAGGTTTTAATTCTTCATTTTCAATCATTTCTCTTAATATTTCTTTTAATTGATAATATTTGGGAATAGGGCTGTCCTTGTTGATCTTTTTCATTTAATTCACCAGCCTCGCTACATATTGTAAATCTTCAATGCACTAGGTATATTTATCATTTTAACCCTAAAACCTATTTTATAAAACATTTCAGCTTATGTCCATATAAAAAGTTAAATATATGAACAAACTATAGAATGAACTTTTCAATAGCTTCTTTTACGCCCTCTTCGTTGTTTGAGTTTTGAGTCACATAATCGGCATGAAGTTTTACATCATCAGGTGAATTTTGTATTGCTATACCTACATTAGACATCTTAAACATCTCTACATCATTGTAATAATTCCCTATAGAAATAATTTCTTCTTTCCTAAAGTTTAATTTATCAGCCAATATTTCCAACGCATTTCCCTTGTTCACATTTTCACCCATTACATCTATACTTTCTTTATCTGAATTTGTAAAACTAACTTTCATATTATTCTTCACAATAAATTCTGATATTTTGTCAACTTTTCCTATACCAACTAAATTTATAATATCTATATCCTCTATTTGTCTAGCATCCCTTATTATATTGGGATGTATATTCTGTTTTTCAACAAATTCTTTTACAGCTTCATCCATAAAATTTATTCCCCAATAAGTTCTGCCAAAGACATGGAGAGGAAGTTTTTCTCTTATACATAAATCCACTATCTTCTGAGCAGCTTCCTTTTCCATAGCCTTTGAAAAAATCTCTTCATTATTTTTTAAATTCACAATTAATGCTCCATTAAAACATATCAAATAGCAATCAAAATCATATTTATCTATAACCCTTAAAGCATTGAAAAAGGCTCTTCCTGTAGCAATAGCTATTGTTGTATTCTTTTCGCTTGCTTTTTTGAGACTTTTGAGATTCCCTTCCGTTATATTCCCATTATCTGTTAACAGTGTACCATCTAAATCTATTGCCAACAATTTTTTACAATCACAATTTATCATATAAATATTAACTCTCCTTTTACAAGAAAATAATTTTGAATTATAAAGTATTGGTTCTGCCCTTATATATCAATCCTGTAAGGCTGTTTACAGTTATCATTTCATCATCTTTAAGTATTCTAGTTGCACCATTTGCTCCTATAATCGTTGGAATTCCAAGATTTATTCCGATTATTGCAGCATGAGATGTAAGCCCACCTTGCTCAACAACAATAGCAGAAGCTTCCTCAATGTATTTCATCATGTCTCTATCTGTAGCAACGCTTACCAATATATCATTCTTTTCAAATTTTCCCTCAATTTCCTTTGGACTACTTCCAACACATACCTTTCCAGTCACTGCACTATTTCCTATACCTATACCTTTCAAAAGAACTTCTCCCACTGTATGAACCTTTATCAGATTGGTTAAGCCAGAAACTCCTACTGGCACACCCGCCGTAATAACTATCAGATTTCCTCCCTCAATATAGCCTTTCTTCAATGCTCCATGTATAGATAAATCAATTACCTCATCTGTAGAATTGCTTTGAGCTATCAAAACAGGACATACTCCCCAAATTAATGATAGTCTTCTCATGACTTTCTTTGATGTAGTTGCCCCAACAATAGGTGCCCTTGGCCTAAATTCAGATACTGCCCTAGCCGTATAGCCAGATGAAGTCACAGAAATAATAGCATCAGCTCCCAAATCTTTGGCTATAGTACAAGTAGCTCTACTGATAGCACCTGTAGTAGTATTTTCCTTTTCTACACCTTTAGAACATAAAATTTCACTATAGTCTAAAGAAGCTTCTGTCCTTAAGGAGATATTGGACATGGTCTTTACAGCTTCTACAGGATATTTTCCTATAGTAGTCTCTTCTGAAAGCATCAATGAATCACTTCCATCTAAAATAGCATTTGCCACATCAGTTGCCTCAGCCCTTGTAGGTCTTGGGTTTCTTATCATAGAATCTAACATTTGAGTAGCAGTGATCACTGGCTTTCCTGCTTTGTTGCACTTCTTTATAATATTTTTTTGAAGAATAGGTATCTTCTCTGTCATTATTTCTATTCCTAGATTTCCTCTTGATATAATTATTCCATCAGAAACATTGATTATTTCATCTATATGGTCTATCCCTTCTTGATCCTCAATTTTAGATATTATCCATGTATCTCCAACTTCATTTTCTTCAAGTACCCTTCTTATTTCCAATACATCTGAAGCTTGTCTGATAAAGGAAGCAGCAATAAAATCTACACCATTTTCAATTCCAAATTTTATATCATCTACATCCTTTATATCCAACATTATCCCTATTGGGCAATCCACTTCTTCCCTTATCTTTTTTATAGTATCTATTCTCTTTTTGTGATTTTCTTGATCTTCACACGAGAAATCAATTCGTGCAATGTTTAGACCATTATCTATCAATTCCCTCAATACCTCTTCTGTTTCAGAAGCAGGCCCTATAGTACAAACTATTTTAGTTTTTTTCATAGCTTCACTCCCTTTTCCATACTCATAAAACCTACTATATGGATAATACTTTCGCCATTTCATACATTTCATTGTTAAAAACTCTTTCAGTTGAAAGGGCTTCGTCTAAATCAAAATCAACTATTTCGTTTTCCCTTATCCCAATAGCTCTTTCTGTTTTCCCTTGAAGTAGCAAATCTACCGCCTTGTTTCCCATCTTACTTGCCATCACTCTATCAAAAGTACTAGGAGTGCCTCCTCTTTGTATATGACCCAATACTGTAACTCTAGTTTCTGTCCCAGTTTTTTCTTCTATATTTTTAGCTACTTCATATGCATTGCCAACACCTTCAGCAAGAACTATAATACTATGAAGTTTTCCTCTGTTCTTTCCCTGTATAAGACGTTTACAAACATTGTCTATATCAACTTCTACTTCTGGAATTATGATACTTTCTGCTCCTCCTGCAACCCCTGAATAAAGAGCAATATCTCCACAATTTCTACCCATTACTTCTACAATATTAGCTCTTCCATGAGAAGTTGAAGTATCCCTTATTTTGCTTATTGAATCCACTACTGTCTCCACTGCTGTAAAAAATCCAATTGTATAATCTGTATAGCCCATATCATTGTCAATAGTACAAGGAATACATACCGTTGATATACCTCTATCACTCAAACATTTTGCTCCTTTAAAAGACCCATCTCCACCCAAGATTACTAGTCCATCTAAATCAAATACATTTAAAACATTAAGCGCCTTCTCTAACCCTTCTTCTGTAGCAAACTCATCACATCTTGCAGTTCTAAGAATAGTTCCACCTCTATGAATAATATCAGCTACACTAGAAAGAGTCATTTCTTTTATTTTCCCATTTAAAAGTCCATTATAACCTTGTTCTACTCCAAATACTCTCATATTGTTGTATATAGCACTTCTAACCACAGCCCTTATACAAGCATTCATTCCTGGAGCATCTCCTCCACTAGTCAATATTCCTATGTTTTTCATGTAAAATTCCCCTTTCTCTTTATGAAAATAATATATTAATGTAGAAATTTCTTAAACTTAAAAAAAGGTTTCACCCCACAAACATTGAATATACAAATAGCAACCCAATGCTTAAAAGGAGTGAACCCAATATAAAAATAATATAGGTAAATTTTTTACTTAATTTCCTTTATCTTCCCTTTAATCAATGCTTTCGAAACTTTTATGTCTTCATCAAATATAATCAAATCTGCATCTTTACCTATCTCTATACTACCTTTTCTATCATCCATTCCTATAGCTTTTGCTGGATTTAAGCTTGCCATTCTCACTGCATCATTTAGTGGTACATTAACCATATGAACCATATTGTAAACTGCTTTGTTAAGTGTCAAAGTTGAACCTGCCAAAGTTCCATCTTCAAGCCTTGCTGCCCCTTCTTTTACATATACATCTTGTCCTCCAAGAACATATTTACCATCCTGAAGACCTGTTGCCATCATTGCATCTGATATCAATATGATTCCTTCCTTGCCCTTCATCTTTACTGCTAAATCCATAGCTCCTGTATGCAAATGAATGCCATCACATATCATTTCACAAGCTACTCTTTCATCTGTCAATACTGCTCCCACTACTCCTGGTTCTCTATGAGAATATGATCTCATGCCATTGTAAAGATGAGTTCCTTGTGTTATACCTAAATCAATACCTGTTTTAGCTTCTTCAAAAGTTGCATTGGTGTGCCCTGCTGAAATTGTTATTCCTTCATTCTTTAAATATTTTATAGATTCTTTTGCTCCTTTAAGTTCAGGAGCTATAGCTACTACTTTTATATTATTTTTTGAAAGCTCTATAAGTTCTTTTATTTCATCTAAATCAGGATCCTTTATATATTCTGGTGGCTGAGCTCCCTTCTTTTCCATAGAAAAATATGGGCCTTCCAAATATATTCCCAATACTTGAGATTTTACTTTAGAATCATTGCTGCCACTTTCAATATATTCTCCAATGTTTTTTACAGCTGCTCTAATCTTTTCAGGATGTTCTGTCATAGTGGTTGCTAAATATGCTGTTATACCGTTTTTGATGTGAAAATCCGCCATAGATTCTAGAGCTTCATAGCTTGCTTCCATAGCATCATGACCAAAATTTCCATGATTGTGAAGATCTATAAATCCTGGAGATAGATATTTACCTTCTGCATCTATTATCTCATCATAAGAATCTACATCTTTTATTTCTCCACTAAATATATCTGCTATTTTCCCATCTTCAATTGCTAAATTGCTACACCTCTTAATTTCATAAGGCGTAATAATATTTGCATTTTTAATCAATGTTTTCATTATATAGCACCTCAGCTTTTATAAATTTTTTTTGTATAGCTCTGCCGCTTCTTCATCCATTATCACCGTTACATCTGGATGCAACAACAATAGGGATGCTGGAAGATTAGTAGTCACCTTATCTTGTTTAAGCAATTCACCCATTATTTCAGTTTTGTTCTTTCCATTTGCCAAAAGTATTATTTTTTTAGCCTTCATTATAGTTCCTAATCCCATAGTTATAGCTTTTGTTGGAACTTTGTCTATAGAATCAAAAAATCTAGAATTAGCATCTATTGTATCCTTAGTCAATCCAGTTAAATGAGTTGAAAGTATAAGTTCATCATCTGGTTCATTGAAAGCTATATGTCCATTTCTTCCTATGCCTAATATTTGTATATCTATTCCGCCTTGCTTTTGTATTTTTTCATCATATTCTTTTCCATATGCATTTGGGTCTTTAGCCAATCCATCAGGTACATAAGTATTTTCTTTCTCAATATTTATATGCTTAAACAAAGTATTTTCCATAAAATATCTATAACTTTGATCATCCTCTGGAGATAAACCATAGTATTCATCTAAATTAAAAGTAGTTACTTTTGAAAAATCTAATCCTTCTTCTTTATGCATTCTTATTAGTTCTTCATATGTTCCAATAGGTGTACTTCCTGTAGCCAATCCCAATATCAAATCTGGCTTTTTCTGAATAGCTTCACTGATTAAACTAGCAGCTTTACTACTCATTTTCTCATAATCTTTTTCAACAATTATCTTCATATAAATTCCTCCTATTCTTATAATTCAAGGGCTAACTTAAAAAGTTAAACCCTTGAATTAAAATAATCATTTATTTAGATATGTTTTATTCTATGTTCATATTTTGCATATATATCATCGTTGTTGTAGCCATCAACATTTTGGCTTACATATACAGGTGCTTTGTATCCTTCTTTGGATAACATGCTTAATGTTTCAGCAACTATACTATTTACTATCACAGAACCTGCTATAGTTGAGCTAGCCCCTGATTGTATTCCGTCAAAATCTAGTAGCCCATCTCCCTTTGGAGCACAGTTATCTATAACTAAATCTGCCAATTCAAACAATCTCTTGCCGCTTTCATGTCTTGATTCACAGTTCTTTGAATGTTTTAAGGAAGTTAAAGCTATTAGATAGATTCCCTTTTCTTTTGCAAGCATTGCCATTTCTATTGGTACTGCATTTCTTCCTGAGTTGGATACTATAACCATGATATCACCTTGTTTGATTTCATAGTCATTCCAGATTACTTCTGCTAGTCCACTTAATCTTTCTATATTTCCACTTTTTCTAGCTCCAAAATTAGTTAAGATTGTGTTGTCTAGCATTGCTTCTACATTTGCTAGTCCACCTGCTCTTACGAACATTTCTATTCCTATCATATGAGAATGGCCTGTCCCAAACACGTGAATTATCTTATCATTTTTTACTGCTTCTGCAAACTTTTCTGCTGCTTTCACAATGTTTTCACTTTGTGTTTCTTTGATTTCAGTTATTAAATTTTGTACTGCATCAATATAATTTGAACTTGACATATTCTAATACCTCCGTTATAAGTATAATATTTGGTGTGTTGTATGATGTTATGTTGTATATACATCTTATCAACACAATTCTAACACATATATTTTCGAAAATCAAGGTATTTATAAGTTTTTGTGATATTATTCGACATATTTCTACATAATAAAATTATTTTTTCAGCAAATTATCTAATACATCATAATCTATTTCATGAAAATCATCTATAGTTAAGTCAGCATTTTTAGGTATGCTTTCCTCCGACATTGCATATTTTTTATATGCTACAGACTTTATATTGGCTCTATTGGCAGCAGTTATTCCATTGCGTGAATCCTCTATGACTATAGTTTTGTCTAAAAAAGCTCCCAAAAGTTCAGCCGTTTTTAGAAAAATATCAGGTTCAGGCTTTCCTTTTTCCACGAGCTCCCCTGAAACTAAAAGATCAAAGTATTCATATATATTAAGTTTTTTAGTTATAATATCTACTATACTCCTTGGAGAAGATGAAGCTATAGCAATTTTCACATTGTGAGATTTTAAATCTTTGATTAAATCAACTAGCCCTTCGCTAATTTTTAAGTTTTTCTCTTCAATTAATCTTTTTTTAAATCTACCTATTTGCATTTTACACAATTCTTCTACTGTATAATCATCTAATTTGTGATTTTTCTTTATTTTTGTCCACATATCCACTGTAGTTCCACCTACATATGAATAATGTTCCTCTGGGCTCACACTTATCCCCAAAGTTTTAAACAATTCCCTTCCTTCTTCTACATATATGGCTTCGCTGTTAAGTATTACTCCATCCATATCAAAAATAACTGCCTCTAACATCCTTTATTCTCCTTTTGTATTGTATTCATTCAATCTATCTGCAAATCTTTTGGTTATTAATTGTGGTCTTGTTATAGCACTTCCTATAGTTATCATCCATGCTCCACATTCAAAAGCCTTTATCATTTGTTCTGGCTCCCAATAGCGACCTTCAGCATTGATAGGTTTGTCTATTTTTTCTGCTAATTGTTGCACCAAATCATAATCTGGTCCACTAGATTGAGTACTATATTTTGTATACCCAGATAAAGTAGTAGAAACAATATCAACTCCAAATTTAGCAGCATCTATTCCTTCTTCCAAAGTACTTATATCCGCCATTATCATGACATCTAATTCTGACTTTATTTTATATATTAATTTTTCAGTTTCCAAACTACTTCTTCTCTTCGTACAATCTAGTGCAATAATATCAGCACCTGCATCATAAATTTCTTTAGCTGTTTCAAAAGTAGGAGTAATGATTATATCTCTTGATACATCTGTATTCTCATCCATCACTTTATAAATTCCTACTATAGGTAAATCAGTTGCTTTTTTCATTGCCTTAATATCATTTGGCCAACAACCTCTTAATCCAACAGCACCTCCCATTTTAGCTGCTACAGCCATTTTAGCCATAGTATCAGAACCATGCAAAGGTTCATCTTCAAATGCTTGGCAAGAAACTATTAGCCCATTTTTTAGTTTATTTAATAGCTCATTCATATTTTTTTCCTCCTTAATTTATGTTTGATTTTTTAGTTAGAACATATCCCAGCATAAAATGCTGGGATATATTAAATTTAAGGTACTAAAATTCCTGTCAAAGAACCAACAATTGCTATTCCAATAAATATAGCAAATACCCATCCAATATTCATCTTTCTCTTATCCAATAGTCTCCAACTCATTATAGTCAACAACAATGGAACAAGGGATGGAAATATTCCATCTAACATTGGTTGAAGTTCCAATACCATATCTCCAGAAGCATAGCTTAGTCCAATATTTGCTCCTACATATTGAGCGGATATTCCACCTAAAACTATTAACCCAACTATATTAAATGCTCTTGTTATAATATCTTTTTTACCGCCTGCTAGAATAAGCTCTGCAGATTTTAGACCTGTAGTATATCCCTTGTTAAATAAAAACCATGTAAGCGGTATCATAATACCCAAATAAGCTACTACATAAAAGATAGGTCCTGCTATACTTCCTGTATCCTTTGACAATCCCAATGCAATACTTAACAATATTGGCACTAATGTTCCAGCCATTAGAGAATCACCAATACCTGCCAAAGGTCCCATCAAGGCAGTTTTTATGCCTCCTATCAATTCATCTGGTATATCTTGTCCTGATGCTTTTTGTTCTTCCATTCCTAGTACAATACCTGGTATGATAGATCCTATAAGAGGTTCTGTATTGAAAAATTGAGTATGTCTTGCTAAAAGTTCTTTTTTATCTTCTTCATTGTCATAAAGCTTATCTGCAACTACTCCCATACTTCTAACAAATGCTGGGGCTTCCATACGTTCCATGTTTTGACATGACAAACTATACATTACCCAGTTGCGATATACTTTACGTAAATCTTTTTTAGATAATTTTTTATCAGCCATTATGCCACCTCCCCATCACCGTCATTTTTGTTAGTCTTATTATATTTAATATCCATATATGCAAATAACAAAGCTATGATAGTTGCTGGTATGATGGAAATTTTAAATACTGAAACCAAAACAAATCCAAATAGGAAGTATAGTATTTCTATATTGTCTTTTAGCATGAATTTTAGCAACAAACCAAAACCTACTGCTGGCAACATACCACCCAATACTATAAAGACATTTCCTAAAGATTCAGGTATGATACTTACCAATTTAGATATATATGGAGCACCATAATAGTTTGCTAAAAGTATTGGGAAAAACCTAACTATAAAGTTAGTTATGTTTCCGAATACTGGTACAGCATTGGCAAGTTTAAATTTACCTTCTTCTATCCACTTTTCTTGTTTATGCACAAATACAGTATTTACAGTAACTACTAAATACACAAAAGCAACTCCAAGAAAACTCAATGGAACTGAAAGGCTAACTGCATATTCTGGAGAAGCACCACTCACAATAGCTAGTGGAATTCCTATATATGCAGCAAAGTTTATATCTCCAGGCATAGACAATCCAGGAGTTACAAGACCAATATATAATGCCTGTATAGCTGCTCCTATCAATATACCAGTTTTAATATCACCTAGTATAGCTCCTATAATGGCTCCTGCTATAAGTGGTCTACCTATTGTATACCATCCACCCATTGTTCCTAAAAGCCAAGGTCCATAAATAGAGCCACAATAACCTATAAGAGCAATTAAAAACGCTTGAAAAAAGCTCATAATAATACCCTCCTTGTATTAATTTTTCTGCTTATTTTATTGCCTCCAAAACTTTATCTCTAATAGAACTCCATTCAATTTCCTTTTGGTCTGTTACTTGTTGAAAATATACTCTAACTCCCATTTGATGCAATCCTTCAATTGCTTCTGCTTCTTCTTTTAGAAGATTGGAAAAATATGTGGCTTTAATAGTGTTTTTCCTGCTACTCATAGGTCCAATATTTAGTTCTTTCTTTAGCCCATCTACATTTTTAAAGATTTCAAAAGCTACTTTAGGATCCTTAATAAGAATTAAATTGCTTACTTCATTGCCAATAGCTTCCTTTATTTTCTCATAAGATTCAGATGGTTTTAAAACTTCTACTTTTACACTTGGTGGGACAGCCATTTGATAAACACTTTTAATCACTGGATTTGTTGCTGTAAATTCATCCACCAATAAAATCTTTTTAACATGGAAATCATTTAAAACTCTAACAATGCATTGACCATGTATTAATCTGTCATCACATCTAAAAATACTGATACTCATCTTTCCACCTCCTTTCACTTATAAATATAATTAAACTTTTATTCTTCAATATTATTTAAAATAATATCTCTATCTATATACCTAATATCTGATTTTCCTACATTTAACAAAGAATCTATAAATTCATCTCTTTTTAAACTGTCCCTTGATACAAGAGTTTCTATAATCATTCCTAGATTTGCACCAGTTACAACAACAGCATCATATTTAGTACAAACGATAGAGGCTACATTTGATGGTGTATCTCCAAACATATCTGTAAATATAACCCATTCTTCACATGTATTCTTTAAAATCACATTTTCAATTTTGTTGTATAGATCTTCTAAAGACTCTCCTACATAATAACCAACTGCAAAAAATCCTTCTTTTTCTCCTAATATCATTTCAGCAGCATCTTTTATCCCTTCTGCCATATTTGAATGTGTGACTATTATTATTCCTGTCAAAACAATTTCCCTCCCAATTTTCTATTTGTTTTTCTGTCCTTATATAAAGCAAGAACCATGCCAAATAGTTTTATACTATTTAAAGCATGGTCCCAAAACCCTCTTATATCAACAACTAGTATCAAGTTTTACATTTAAAATTTCATACAAATAATATATCTCACTAATAGGTATAGTAACACTATAATAATTTTCTATATCACTAAAGCTCTTTTTTATAACACTAATAAAATATTTATTTTTCTCTTTGAAGGCTTCAATATCATCTATTCCCTCTTCTTCCAATTGTGTTTTAGTCACTAATCTTTCAACCAGACAACTCAAATGAATATATAAACATATTATAGTATCTACAGAAAATTGTTTTCTCATTTCATATTGCAATGTCTCAATAGCAACTTCTACCTGATCAATTATCTTATCTGGATTTAATATGGTGATATAGCTCAAAACGCTTTCCAAAGTAAAATACTTCATTATAGATTGTTTTACTTGAGGAATTTTTTCTTTAGGAATAACATCCTTAAGTATATTGCTTACAATATAACCTTCATTGGTAGATATTATGTCCTCAAGATATAAAAACGGTATTTCAGAAATTTTAGGATCCTCTGTACCAATGATAGCTACTACATCAAAATCTTTAAAAATATTGTCATTGTATTTGTTTTTTTCAAGTTCTAAATAGCTATATGCTATAACTTCTACATTCTCAGCATATTCTCCTAAACTTTTAACTAAAAGATCTCTGATTTTTATAGCAGTTCCAATACCAGTAAAACATGTAACTATCAAAGCTTTTTCTTTTTCGTTTTTAGGACATATAATTTTGCATTTATAGCACTCTCTATCTTCCACATCTTTGATTATTTCTTCTACGGCTAGACCTTTTTTTATACCGCTCCCTACTTTCAAAGCCAATTTCGTAGTCAAATTGTTGACAATTCCAATTGTACCATGAGGTATACCTTCCAATCCCTTATATATCTCTTCCAATGAACCCATATCCACCAATATAATGATACCCTTTGAAGTATTTACTTCCTTAAAATATTGTTTTATCTTATCTACAATATCTTGAGTTTTAGTCTCAATAGGCATATCAAAAGATTCAAAAATACTAGAACCCAATAAATGATTTGTCACATTGGCGATACTACTAGCCGTAGAATATCCATGAGCTATCAAAATAGCTTTTACACTTTCAACATTTCCTTCTCCTGTCAAACTAATAAAATATAAAACCATAATGACCATCTCTAAATCTCCAATAGAGAGATCCAAATTAGATTTTATGAAATCTGCAATTTTATACGCCAACTCATATTCCTCTGAATAACTATCCTTCAACAAGGTCACATATTTTTTAACTTCAAATTCATAATTTTTAAGAACTAAACTATAATAATCTTCCATAGTCTTTTGTAAAAAACATGTAAGCTTATAAACCTGATTGTCATGATATCTAATATCATATCTAGTCTTTAAAGTAGAAAATATATCATGAATACATTTATATAGATTGTCAAATCTAATATGTCTAATATCTTCCTTGCTATAAGAATTTATATTAAGTATCAATTTTCCAAAATAATCATCTATTAAATTTCGAATTCTTTCTATTTTTACTGGATCTTTCTCATCCGGATCCATTTGAGAAAGAAGCTCTAACAAATCATCATAAAATTTTTCATGAACCTTGTTTTCATGCTTTCTATCTATTATTTCAATGTTGTTGTTTGATTCACCAACTATTAAATCCTGTAAAATATAACCACTATAGAAACTATCCATATAATTTACTTTACTTTTCATGACATCATTCGTAAGATTGTCAGAAAGAGACATCAAATCCACATCTATATATGCATCTTCATTATCTTCAATAGAATCGTTTTTGCTGTAAGCTCTAGCACACGCAAGTTTAATCTCATTTTCCAATTGTCCTACATTCCCAGCAAAATCAGCATCAATCAATATCCTCAAAGCATGTCTGGAAACCCTTATATTATATCCTATGGACATAGCCTCTTTCCTAAAAAAATAATGTATAAGTTTAAACTTTTCATTATTTGGTCTCTCATTCAGTGATGGCATTTTTATGACTATAGGTATTCTCCTTAAAAAGGTATTCAACAATGTACTATCTGGATCTTCAGTTGTAGCAAATATAAATCTGACATCCGAATGTCTATATATATCATTTTCCCCTACTCTTCTAAATTCACCTTTATCCATAAAATAGAAAAGTAACTCTTGACCTTCTTGAGATAATCTGTGTACTTCATCTAAAAAAACATACCCCCCATCTCCACTTTCAATGATACCTTTTCTATCTTCTTCGGCACCAGTAAAAGCCCCCTTTTTATATCCAAACAAACTAGCTGCAAGTAATTCTTTATTGTTTGAATACTTAGCGCAATTAAAAACTAAAAAAGGTGCATCCTTTTTCACATAGCCCTTTGCCTTGGCATATTCGCAAATCTTGCTGGCCAAATAGCTTTTTCCCGAACCAGTAGGTCCTTCGATGAGCATTGCCAACCCTTTAGGTGGATACTTTACAGCTGCTTTGCACTGTTCCAGTTGATAGCTTAAGCTACCATTATAACCTATCAAATCCTTAAATATATCTTCATCAGTATGAAAATGAAGCTCATTGTTTTTTGTTTTATCTTTCACTTCCATCAATTCTTCAAAACTATTATAGACCAACTCACCTTTCATCTCTACTTTAAAGTATTCCTCGAAAACTTTTAAATCAATAAAATATACTGGTCTTGTATTGATCTTTATTGATTTCTTTTCTTTGTTTAAAATATTTAGACAATGGCTTATCAAAGTTCTATTTAAAGATGTGATTTCAGAAAGTTCCTGAGCATTAGTTCCCATTTTTTTTATATCATCGCTTATAGTTTCTAATGTAATCTTTTTTAATTGTTCCATTATTATTTCTTTATTTGTCATTGCAGCAACCACCTTTTTTTAATATTAGTCACGCAATTTAATTATATCTTCTATCAATTTCAAAGACTTATCTACGACAAAATCTCCAGCTATTCCTCCAAATATTGATGACCAAGCCTCATAATCTCCATTTTCATAAGACTCTTTTGTATAAACATATCCTAGCATACCACTAGTATATCCTACAACTAAAGTATTTTTTACCTTTGAATTATTTTTAATTGAAACACCAAATTCATTAAACAATTCAACTGGTACACCAACTATCGCAACACCTCCTACTTTCACAACTTGTATTGGAGCATTTATTTCATAATCATTGCCTAAAGTATCTATCAATTTAAGAGTTATAGCTGCTCCTTGATACTTGGTTTCAGCTAATCTCTTATCATCAGAACTAATTTCTCCCTGCAAAGCCAATTCCCTATTACTCTTAGCTTCTTCATAATGTTTCATAGCTACATCACGATTAGGAAGTTCTTTTTTAGGAAAATTAAAATATTCTTTAACGCAATATATTTCATTGCAATCCAATTCTAAAGAGTTGTCCATAGCTTCCACAACCTTGTCAAATAGCAACATACCTTTTCTTTCCACTTCATCGAAATCTTGTGATTTCCTTGTAAATCTTGTACTTATATCACCACAAGCTCCATTCATAAACATGCAGATGCAATTTTCTCCATATTTTTGTTCAATTTCTCTTTGCACAACTCCTGGATAATCAGCCGAAATCAACAAATTATCTAAACCCAAAATTGTTGGATGACATCCATGATTCACTATCACACCTACAATTTTGTCCTCTTCAGTATTAAAACTTATGACATTTACTGAATTGTCAAAATCCGCATCCTTATCTATTCTATTACTTCCCAATCCATTGATTTCAGATTTCCCAAATTTCATATAAGAAAGTATTAAGTTTTTAGTAGATTCTATTGCATTTTTTGCAATAATGTCTATGATTTTTTCTTTTAATTTCTTATGTTCATCATCTATGTAGACTCCAGGCATCCACTTTATAATTTCAGGGCCTGAATGAGTGTGGATAGCACACACAAAAACATTCTTTTCCTCTATGTCTATTTCTTCTTTAATCTTTGATACAACCTTTTTAACCATTTCTTCATCTACACACAACATATCATTAGTTATCAATATAGCTTTTTCTAAACCATTAGAAATTGTCATGGCTTTTGTATAAATAGAATCATGTGTTCCTATATTTCCTTGATCTCTACCCATATAACCCGCCATTTTCATACCTTCAGGAACATCTATTTCACTTTTAGATACTCCAACAAATAATTGTCCTTTCATCTAATCACCTCAATCAAAAATATTGTAACAACAGGGACGCTACTCTCACTGTCATATTTATTTATTATATTATATACTCATTCCCTCTTACCTTCAAATACTGCTATCAAAATAACTGAGATCAAAATAAGTATGCAGCCCATAAATAACTTTATACTGAATTGTTCCCCAAAGATTAATATACCTATTATGACAGATGTTATAGGCTCAAATGTACCTAAAATAGCTGTATTTTGAGGACCTATAATTCTTATCCCAACATTCATCAAATTTACAGCTCCCAAAGAGACAATTATAGACAAAATTGAAGTAAGTAGCCATGCCATTGTGTTCATCTTTACAGTGAAATTTCCCGTCAAAACACTAAAAACAAACATGACTGCCGAAGAAATTAGACATATATAAAATGTCAATTTGATAGAATTCATAGATTTAAGTCCACTTTTGTCAAGATACATCACATAAAAAGAATAGGTAATTCCTGAAAAAAATGCCAATCCTATTCCCATAGGACTCATATCAGAACCTCCTCCATATAAGAGCAAAATCCCTATAGTACACAAGACAGTACAAAATATTTTCATAGGGTCTACTTTCTCATGGAAAAATATAATACTCTCCAATATTACAAACACAGGATACATAAAATGTATTGTAGTTGCCACTCCAGTTGAAATATAATTGTAAGACAAAAAAAGTAGTACAGCAGTACCTGCAGAGCCTATACTGCCAACTAAAAGCAATTTTTTCAATTCTTCCTTACTCAGCTTAATGGATATATCATTACTTCTAAGCATCAAATATAAAATTGGAACTGAAATAAAAAACCTCCAAAAAACTAAATTTGGCGGATTTCCTCCATTGGCATAGATATTTTTTGCAAGTAGTGGCATACAACCAAAAATAATTCCTGCAAATATTACTGCCAAAAACCCTTTTCGTCTATCTTCCATAATCTGCCTCATCTCCATCTTGCATTTTATGACATCCCAATCTATAATATAATTATTTATTTTTAAAATACTCCAAAAATTCACTCGGGGTGGCTTTAGTGTATTTTTTAAATACAGAGATAAAATATCTATAATTGCTAAAACCTACATCATAAGCTATAGTATATATTTTACCTTTGCCTGTTTTCATTATATTAATAGATTTTTGAATTCTATATCGATTTACAAATTCATTAAAAGTATAACTAGTTTCTTCTTTGAATTTTTGGTTTAAATAGGTATCACTCATTCCTGTTAATTCCACCATATCTTTTATACATATCTTTTCACTATAATTTTCTTCTACATACTTAATCATATTTCTTACATGCTTAGAACCTTTAAAATCACTATTAATAAAATCTCCCCTTACTACATCCACATCTTCAATATCTTCTAGTTTGTCTTTTACTAGTTCATATCTTTTCTTAAGTTCTACCTCATCCTTTGCTATATCTAAAGCTTCAAACAATTGTTTTTTATCTACTGGTTTGAGTAAATATTCACTAACCCCTAATTTAATTGCAGATTTAGCATAATCAAACTCATCATAACCTGATATTATTATGGCACTATAAATATATTTATCAATACTTTTCTCAAGCATTGTAATTCCATTCATTACAGGCATATTTATATCTACTAAAACTATATCTGGTTCTAATTCTTTTATTTTTTCTAATCCCTCTTTACCATTTTTAGCCTCTCCTACTACCACGCAATTGGCACCTATCCAATCATAGGTATAATGTATCCCTTTTCGAATCATTTCTTCATCTTCTACAATCAATACCTTATACATCATCCTTTTCCCTCCCATAAGGTAAATAGGGTATTTTTACAGTAACTATAATGCCTTCACCATAAACATTATCTATTTCTATTCCGTAATCATTGCCATACAATAAAATCAATCTTCTATGAATATTATAAAGCCCACTATGTTTACTTAAGTTTTCCTGACTATCTAAAATTTTTTTAATGATAATAAGTTCTGCTTCAGATATTCCACTACCATTATCCTTTACTTGAAATACCACATTCTTCTCTATTCTCTCTCCAACTATATCTATATTTAAGAAATCCTTTTCTCCATAACCATATTTAATAGAATTTTCTATTATAGGTTGCAACAACAGTTTAGGAACATAGGAGTTTTTTACTTCATTAGATATATTTATGGAATAATTCAACCTTTCTTTAAATCTAATTTTATGTAATCTTAAATAATCCTCTATATAGGCCAAATCTTCCTTAAATAGTACATTCTGTTCTTCGTTTTTTATACTATAACGAAGTATTCTAGATAAACTCATTATAATCTCTTGAGCTTGAACTGGATCAATAATTATAGTATATCTTAAAGTTTCCAAGACATTAAATATAAAGTGAGGATTAAATTGAGCCTGTAGCTGCTTAATTTCATTTATTCTTCTTATATCAGATAGTTCTTGATTTTTTTTCATTAATTCATTAAGCCTGTCCAACATAATATTATATTGATTTGCCAATATTTCTAATTCATCCCCAGTATCTAAATTCACATAAGAATCCATATTGCCATTTTGTAAGTCTTTCACAGCAATTAATAATTTATCTATGGATTTAGTATTTTCAGAAGACATTCTCTCTGCTAAATAATTTATTAAAATATATAATAATAAAGAAACAATTCCTGCAAATATCCCATAATATATAAAAGTTGCTCTATCGTATTTAATAGAATTTAGTGTATAAATATTAATATTGCCCCCTGGTAGCGTTTTCTTAACCATATGATATTTACCACTCCTAATTTTTACATATCTCATAGCATCCGTATATTCAGGGGTAAATTTATTCAAAAGTCCTTTTACAATATTGTTTGTAGTTGCAATAATTCTATCATATTGGTCTGTAACTACTACAACTTCTGCATCTTGGACAAAGATTAATTTCTGAATATCTTCCTCATACAATTGATATACTATATAACCTATAATCTCTTCATCCTTATATATTGCCTTGCCAAAAGTATATACAGTGTATCTATCATGGGGAAATTTTATTTTATTAGCTTCAGTTAAAACTTCTTTAGGATTTTTATTAATACTTGGTATTATATCTTTTAAAATAATATCATTAATATCTGGATCAGAAGGTGTAGTATAAGCTAAAAACAAGCCCTCACTATCTACAATATGAAATGTAGATTTGACTTTTTGGCTATTATTAAATTTATAAAATTCTTCATAAACTAAATTACTATTTAAATAGGTATCTACAAAATCAATTACAGTATTAGACTTTGCCATTTTTTCTATTTCATTATAATAATTATCATATACTTCTAAAACAATTCCCCCTATTAAATCTCCAGACCTAGTGGCATCATTTACCGCTCTTATTTTAGTAGTAAATATAATAAAAATTAAAAACAAGATATAAAGTATTAAAATAGGAATAAAAGCGTATCTTAAAAAAAAGTATTTGATTTTTTCTTTATAATTCCTATTTTTAATTTCCATGTATATTCTCCTTAAAATAAACTCCAATTTATTATAACATAATCCTATATATAAAATAATAAGCAATCTTTATCCATTTTAAAAGATTGCTTATTTATATACTACATTGTAATTTCCTTTTCTCCTGTTAACTTAAAGAAAATCAATAAAGATATAATAGTAATTAAGGAAAGTATAGTAGCTAAAGCTGCTGCTACTCCAAAATTACCACGAATTACCTCTGTATAAGTGGCAATCGTCATAGTTTTAGTATTTCCTGTGTAAAGAATTATAGAAGTACTTAATTCTGAAATAATAGTTACCCAACTTAAAATAGCTCCCGATATAACTCCTGGTAACATCATAGGTAGTACAATTTTAAAAAACGCCTTAATATTTGAAGCCCCCAAAGATATAGCTGCTTCCTCTACACTAATATTTATCTGATGAAGAATTG
The DNA here is from genome assembly GCF_900130025.1 of Sporanaerobacter acetigenes DSM 13106. NCBI lineage: Bacteria > Bacillati > Bacillota > Tissierellia > Tissierellales > Sporanaerobacteraceae > Sporanaerobacter > Sporanaerobacter acetigenes. The sequence goes on from NZ_FQXR01000002.1 coordinate 394,708, forward strand.
CAGCACTGGAACGAATTGTATAAGGTAACCTACGAATTACAAAGGATATAATCATAATTAAGGCAGTCCCACTTAGTAGTAATGGTTTCTTGTTAAAACTTAAAAGTAATGCAATTCCTAAAATAGAACCTGGAACTATATAGGGAAACATAGTTAATATATCTAACATATTCGTAATAGGATTGCACCTTCTAACAGTAATATAGGCTATCAATATAGCAAGTAATATTACAATTATTATAGATACTCCTGCAAGACAAAAAGTATTTGCTATGGAATCTCCCATTTTAGAAAAAGCTATTTCATAACTTTTTAGTGAATATCCTCCTGAAAATACTCTCCCCGTAGTATCTAAGAAAGATGTATATATAACAGTAATCTGTGGAAGTAATGCTATTATAGTAAAGCCATAAACATAAATATGAGCCAATACATTTTTTAATCCTCTTTCTTTCTTTGCCTCTATTGGATGTAAAGCACTCATAGAAAAAGCCTTTTTATTAGAAATATATTTTTGTAATAAAAATATAGCTGTAGCAAATATAATTACTATAACAGATATGGCTGCAGCAAAACCGTCATCTCCACCTACTTCAGATATAAATTCGTTAAATATAAGAACGGGAACAGTTCTATAGCCTTCACCAATAAGCATAGGGGTACCAAAATCCGCCAAAGCCCTCATAAATACCAATAAAGCTCCTGCTAATAAAGTAGGTAGAATTAGTGGAATAACCACTTTAAATACCTTCTTAACGCCTGTACAGCCCATACTTTCTGCAGCCTCTAATAGAGATTTATCAATACTTTTCAATGCTCCATATAAGTACATATATATTAATGGTACCAACTGCAAAGTTAAAACCAGCAATATTCCTGTAAAGCCATAAATATCTGGCATTGCAATATTAAAAACATCTTTCATGAAATTTGTAATTACTCCATTTCTCCCCAATAACAATATCCAAGAATATGCCCCTATAAAAGGTGCCTGCATGGAAGATATTAAAATTAATACTTGAATTATAGACTTTCCTTTTATTTTAAAAGTAACCATAATATACGCTAAAGGTACTGCAAGTATTATTGTCAATATTGTGACCCATGTAGTAACCTTTAAACTATTAAATAAAGAGCCATAATAATATTTTTTACTGAAAAATTGTTTAAAATAAGCTAAAGAAAAACTCCCTGTATTCCCATCATGAATGCTCTTTGAAAGTATTGTGAATAATGGAAACACTAGCATAATAATATATAAAATAAATATAATTAAAGTAATAATTGACCAAATATCATATCTTTTACTTTTGGATAACATGATTCACAACTCCTTCAGTTAAATTTAACTGAGATTCCTTGTTAAATATATTTATTTTTTCTTTTTTTATTTTTAAACCTATTTCAGTATTAGGCTTAAGTATTTCTCCAATTGTAGACTCTTGGACTATTTCTGCCCTTTCTCCAGTTTCCAGTTCCACAAAATAATGGGTATTTAGCCCTAAAAATATAGAATCTAATATTTTCGCCTTAATACCTTCTCCATTTTTTTTAATAATAAATTCCTCTGGTCTTACAGAGACTTGAACTGGAATACTATCTGCAATTTCCCTAGAAATAATTAAATTATCTACAATTTCCGTATATCCTCCAATTTTTAAAATAAATCCATTATTATTAGGTATTAATTTTCCATCTAATATATTTGTTCTACCAATGAAAGTTGCCACAAATATATTGGCTGGCCTTTGATATATATTTTGGGGAGTTCCCACATGTTGTATTTCCCCATGATTCATAACAGCTATTCTATCTGATACAGCCATGGCTTCCTCTTGATCATGGGTTACATATATGGTGGTAATACCAATATCCTTTTGTATATCTTTAATAGCATTTCTCATTTCTATTCTAAGTTTTGCATCTAAATTAGACAGTGGTTCATCCATTAATAGCACATCTGGTTCAATAACAATTGCCCTAGCAAGGGCTACCCTTTGTTGCTGTCCACCAGATAAATTTTCAGGTAATCTATCTTTGTACTCGTAAATTTTTACTATTTTTAATATTTCATCTACCTTTTCTTCTATTTCTGCCTTAGGTACTTTTCTATTTTCCAAACCAAAGGCTACATTTTTTGCCACTGTTAAATGAGGAAATATAGCATAATTTTGAAATACCATGCCGATATTTCTATCCTTTGGAGGCACATTATTTATTATTTTTTCATTAAAATAAATCTCTCCATCTTCTATGGTATTAAATCCTGCCACCATTCTAAGTAAAGTAGTTTTACCACATCCAGACGGTCCAAGAAGGGTAAAAAACTCACCCTTCTCAACCTCCAGTGACAATCCTTTTATTACTGTATTATCTCCATATTTTTTAACCACATTTTTAAAATCTATAGATATACTCAAATGATTCACCTTCTAACTATTTATTTTTGCAGTGATGTAAACAAATCAATATATCTTTCTACTATTTCATTTTTATGTTCAGTAACATATTCTATATTTTCTTCTAAAGTAGAAATATTTTCCAACGGTGTCATAGAATCACTTAATTCTGCATCTGCTCTCAAAGGCCTTATAAATATTTCTGTTCCAAAAGCATCTTGTATTTCCTTTGAAGTGACAAAATCAATAAACTTTTTAGCATTTTCTAAATTCTTAGCACCTTTTATTATAGCTAAATGTGCATCTCCATATATAGTACCTTCTTTTGGATATACTACTTTAACTGGCGCGCCATCTCTTACATAGGATACAGATGGGTCTTCATAAGTTAATGCCACTACATATTCTCCATCTGCTACAGACTTATGAGCTGCACCAGAGCCACCGGATACTTTCCCATCTAGGTTTTCAATTAATTTTCCTACATAATCCCAACCTTCTTGTGATTCATAGTCTCCACCCATAGCAACTAACATATTGGTCAATTGATTAAAAGCTGATGAAGAACTAGCAGGGTCAGGATATGCGATTTTGCCTTTTAGTTCAGGATTTAATAAATCTTCATATCCTTCAATTTTTATATCTCCAATAAGATCTGTATTAACAAGTAAACAAGAGCCATCAGAATTATATGGTGTCAAATATCCATGTTTGTTTTTATGACCTTCTAACATATATTGATCATTTGGCGAAACGTATTCCTGATATAGATCAGGATTCTGTGCAAATTGAGCTTCAGCTATTCCAAATATTACATCTGCATAGGGATTTTCTTTTTCTGATTCAATACGTTTCATTAATTCTCCTGTACCTGCACTAATTAATTCTACCTTTATCCCTGTTTCCTTTTCAAAAGCAGGAATTACTAAATTAATAATATCTTCACTATTAGGTGAATAAACTACTAGCTCGTCCGATGTATCATCTGATGTATTACCATCAGTAGTATCTGTCTTGCCACAAGCAGCTAATAGCCCCATAGCTAATACTAAAACCATTGTTAAAGCAATAAATTTTTTATTCATTATATAACCCCCCTCACTGTTATGTATTTAATTTGATTTTATCTAAATAGTGAAACAATTTAAATACTGTAAAAGGAAAACATTGTCCAAAATAAGCAAGTCAATTAAGTTTCTGATAAAAAAGACTATTTGGCCACCTTGCCATATCAGAAGCAGTAATTTAAAAAGGATAGCAAGCATGCTATCCTCTAAATCTTCTTTTTTTAATATTTTATAGAAAAATCATGATTTAATAATAATTTACGGTTCGCCTATCGTATTACTCTCTTCTGAATTTTTTATATAGTATTATTCCCCCCAAAAATCCAAAAATATGAGCCCACCATGCCACTCCACCTACAGTTCCAGAAATACCTGACATGATTCCCGAACGAAGTTGAGTTATAAACCATATGAGTAAAAAAATTTGAGATGGCACTCGTATGAAAAATGGGAAAAATGGAATCAATGTTATTATTCTAGAATGAGGAACCATTATGAAATAAGCCCCCATGACTCCTGCAATAGCTCCAGAGGCTCCTACAGTTGGCAAATCTGACATAGGATTGAAAACAAAATGAGCAAAACCTGCTATTAGGCCAACCAATATATAAAAGACAATAAAACGAAAAGTCCCCATATAATCTTCCACATTGTCCCCAAATAGCCACAATGACCACATATTACTTAGTATATGAAGTATATCTCCGTGCATAAACATGCTTGTAAATAGCGGAATATAAGATTCAAGATGATTCATTCCCTTAAGAAATCGTGAGGGTATAAAAGCATATTTATATATCATACTTAAAGATTCATCATAAGGCATTGTCACTTGATTTATAAACACTATTACATTTATAGCTATAATAAACAATGTAGCCACGGGAACCTTTTTACTCTGCACAGTATCCCTAAGTGGAATCATACTATCCCTGCTTTCTTATCTTTTTTACTTGCTCATCTCTCTTGATTTATCTGCACATTTTTCCATTGCTGCCAAAACAGCATGCCTAAAACCTTTTTCCTCCAATGTAGCCACTGCCTCTATAGTAGTTCCTCCAGGAGAACATACATTGTCCTTAAGCTCTCCAGGATGTAAACCTGTTTCTAAAACCATCTTTGCAGAACCAAGAACTGCTTGAGCTGCAAATTTATAAGCCATATTCCTTGGCATACCTTCCAATACCGCTCCATCTGCCAAAGCTTCTATAAACATATAAACATATGCTGGAGATGAACCACTTACAGCTGTAACTGCATCCATTAAATTTCTACTTACAACCTCTGCCTTCCCAAAACTCTCAAAAATACTTATTATCTCTTCCAATTCTTCCTTTGTAACTTCCTTGCTAGGACTTATTGCAGACATTCCTTCCCCTACCATGGCTGGAGTATTTGGCATAACCTTCACTACCTTTACTTTTCTTCCAAAAGCAGCTTGAGTATCTTCAATATCCTTCCCAGCAGCTATAACCACTATTATAGCCTCTTCTTTTATATCATTTTTGATTTGTTCAATAACCATTGGATATATATGAGGCTTTATCGACAAAACTATTATATCGCATTTTTTTGCTATTTTTAAATTATCCGTAGTAATATTTACCCCATAAATTTCTTTTACCTTATCTAACTGCTTTTCATTGAGATCTGCAACTATAATATTTTCTGGAGATACTAGATTTGAGCTTGTTATCCCGCCAATCATAGCACTCCCCATATTTCCTGAACCTATAAATCCAATTGTCTTATTCATGTCATACTTCCTCCCATTGTTTTTTATGTCATCTTAATTTTAACACAAAAATTGAAAATATACTACAAAACCAGCCAAACAAAACATATGGCTGGTTTCATTTTATTCAACTCTTGTATTTGCAAGTTTAGTAAAAGAATCATTGGCTTGTCTATTTGGATCAAGTCCTAAAACTTCTGGAAGATATGTTGCAATTGCTTGGATACACACAGAAATGTTTATAGAAGACTTTGTATATGGATAGTAATTTACTTGTATTTTATTCTCATCTTGAATACTTTCATTGTTTGCTTCAATCACTAACATATGATTGACTTTATCCTTAAAATATTCCTCTATTTTTTCATATTCGTTAAATTTGTCATCAGAGATCTTTAACAAAATCAAATTAGAATCATGAGCTATCATTCTATGAATACCATGGGAAAATTCACCTATATCGCAAAATGTAGCTGGAATACAAAGAGTTTCCATTATCTTTAGCATTCCTTCCATAGCTGTTCCAAAATTGGGTCCATGACCTATAATTAAGAAATGATCTATTTTAGCCCATTCCTTGTTGCCCTCTAACCAAACGATTGTATTCTTTACATTATCCTCAATATTTCCAATAGATGATCTAATTTCATCCATTATTTCATCATACAAATTAGTTTCTATAGTCTTCTTTTTCATTCCCAATTCAAGAGCCAATAAATAAAGTTTTAGCAATGATGAACTGTATCCCTTGGTCTTGGCATTAGAATTTTCTTGTCCACAATCAAATTTAACAAAATAATCAGATTCCTTGCAAACAGGAGAATTCACATTTTCAGACAAAGCCAAAACCTTGAAATGATATTTGTGAGCTTTTAAAATACCATTGACAGTGCCTGTACTAGTTCCCGTTTGAGAAATAGCAACAATCAATGTAGTATCAATATCAAATAAATTCAAATCTAACTCTTCAAATTCTTGAGGTGTATATTGTCTAGTCCTTATATTTGCATATTCCTCATAAAAATGTTTAGAAATATAGCATATATTCAATGAACTCCCAGATGCAACAAAAATAATTTCTCTTATCTTTTCAGCTTCAATCTCATCTACAATTTCCTCTATATCCTTATTTTTCACAATGTTTTCTAATACAGAAGGAGTTTCTTCTATATATTCCCACATAATACTTTTTGATTTCATACTAGTTCTCCTTTGCACTGATAGTTTTTAGAATGACCTTGCAAATTTCCTCTTTATTTTTTTCTGTTTTCAAGAACCTTACAAAATCATCATCCATCAATTTGGCTGACAATTTAGATAGCAAAGTCAAATGTAGATTGTCCTTATTTTCTTTTGGTATCAATAAACTAATGATCAAATCAACTTTTGCATCTCCCCAAGGAATTATCTCTTTTGTTGTAATCATTAAAATAGATGCTACCTTGATAGATTCAGACTTGGCATGTGGAATAGCCAATATTGAATCAATAGAAGTTGCAAAAGAATTTTCTCTCTCCCATAAATCTTTTTCAGTTTCCTCAGAATCATCTGAAATACCCAATTGTTCAGCATTTTTTGCAATGAATTCAATGACACTATCTCTGGTCTTTAAATCTTCATCTAAAAAGATATGATCCTTGGAAATTATGTCCATAATATCACCTTTCTCTAAATAATATTTCATACAAATAATCATAGGATTTATTCTTAACAATATTCATTATAGTTGCTTCATCTCTAACCAAATCATATAGATAATTAAATACCTTTATACTAGAAGTATCATTTTCACTAAAACAAATAAAGATTATCATCTGTATCTTCTCGTCATCCCATACAACTGGTTCCTCAGTCAATCCTACAGCAATTAAAGAACTTGATTGACTAGACGAAACGCAGTGAGGTATAGCCACTAAATTTCCTATTTTCGTAGACGAAACATGTTCTCTTTTTATCACTTCATTCAATGTATTTTTATCAATTGCATTTTGAGCTATTAGTTTTTCTCCAATTTCATCAATTAGATCATATTTATCTTGATTTTTAAGATCTGTAAAAAAGCGTTCTTCACTAAATAAGCTCTTAAATGAATCATAGGGTTGGCTATTTTCAATGATCACCTTGTCAATGCCTTTATATAGCTCATTGCTGAAAATATCATCCACCAAAACTACAGGAATATCAACATCCAAATCTATTGGCGTTGTAGTGATCAACAAATCCGCATTGCTATTATTTATGGAATCAAAATATTTCCCAGGATATATTTCAATAATTTTAAAATTTTCATATCTGCTATTGATTTTTTCTTTCAATAAATGGCAATATCCTAATCCTAAATGGCACAATATAATCACTTTATAATTGTCTGTACTAGTAGACTTTTCAGTATAAGATGCCAAATGCAAAGCAATAAATCCTATCTCATTCTCATTCAAATTTATATTATAATAATGATTTAATTTGTTGATAAGCATAACGGCAATATTGAATTCAACAGGTATATTTGCCTTTATTTCCTTAATAATAGGGTTTTCAACAAACACATTTTTTTCATTTCTTTTAATTAACAATCCAATATGCATTGAAAGTCTCTCTAAAAAATCCTTATTTATAGGAACTTTATCATCAAAAAAATTTAGTGATTTCAAGCATTCATAAATTATTCTTTCTAAATCCCTATCTTTGATGAATTGACTGTTCTTTAATACATCGTCAATATAATTGCTAATATAAAATATATCATAATCAGTAAAATTTATATCATATTTCCACTCAATATCTCTCAAAATATCATTAATAATAGGGTTTGCCAAATTAGACATGTGGGAACTTTCGCTATGCTTTTTACTTCTCAAGATACATATAAGTATCAATTTATTTAAAATTTTAATATCAAAATCATTTAAAAGAACACCATTTGAATACAAATTGTTGGTCAATATCTCATCAATTCCAGCAATCAAAGCATCATCAATATTTCCAACTTGATAGTATATAGAAGGAACTTTCATCAATATATCTAACATTATCTTTCGAATATCTGATTCAATTCCTTTAATATGCCATTCCAAATCATCTCCTATTACCAATTCTAAATTGTAATTGGCCAATAACTCAATCAATTCATTTTTCAACTGATATATAGATGATGAGCTAAAATGCAATAGTTCAGATAGACCATAAATTGTTTCACCTTCTACATTCAAAAGATGTATAACAATCAAAAACAATCTATGGTCTTTATTGTTTATATCAAAGCTCATTTTGTATTGATTTAACATTGCATCAAAATCACTTTTTGCATAATTTGGAACAAACAATTTATAGCCCAGGCCCTTAAATGATGCAATATTGCAACCCAATGTATTTATCATAGAATTTATATCACTTATATATCTAATAACCGTTCTTTTAGATAAATCAAATTGATTTGCCAATTTGTCAGCTGTCACATATCCATCGGGATTATTGCTTATAGATATCAATAAATCTAATTTTTGAGAGTCTAGCATTTTTCATCCCACTCCTAATTTTTATTAAACAATTATTCAATACTTTCCAAAGCTTTTTTCATAGATTCATCTGCATTTTTGATGAAGTCATTTGTTTGACATCTATATATTTTAACTCCTTCAAATCTTTCAGCTTCCCTCAATGCTACATCTGTAGCCATAATGATTAAATCTGCTTCTTCAATCTCTTTTTTGCTCAATCTGTTTTCAATTCCCAATGCACCTTGAGTTTCAACTTTTGCTTTATAGCCTAATTTCTTTGCTGCCTTTTTTATTCCTTCTGCTGCCATATACGTATGAGCAATTCCTGTAGAACATGATGTCACTCCAATAATCTTCATTTTTCATTCCTCCATTTATTATTAATCCTCTTCTACATAATCTTTCTTTAATGCATTAACCATGAGTGCTGTAACCAATGATCCGATGAATATTGCTAAAGCATACCATACTTTATGAGTTGTAACAAATATAACTATTGGTCCTCCATGAGGTGCATAACATTCAACTCCTGCCAACATTGAAACAATGGCACCAACAGCACCACCTACACATATACTAGGCAATACTCTAAGAGGATCCTTTGCTGCAAAAGGTATTGCCCCCTCTGAAATTCCTATCATTCCCATAGCCAATGCTGCTTTCCCCGCTTCTCTATCTTCTTCAGAATATTTTTTCTTATTCAACAATGTTGCCAATCCCATTCCTAGTGGAGGTGTACAAATAGCAACGGCAACTGGACCTGCCAAAGTATATATCCCCTCACTAAACAATGACCAAGCAAATAAACATGCTACTACATTTATTGGTCCACCCATATCAAATGCAGTCATGACACCTAATATAATTGCTAAAACGATTGCATTTCCACCTTGCATACTCTTTAAGAAATTTGTCAACGCTATATTCAACGAATTCAATGGAGCTGTAACAACATAATCCATAATAAGCGCAACAGATATTCCACCCAACAAAGGTATTATAAAAATTGGCATTAGAGCTTTTATAGAATAATGTACTGGAATTTTCTTGATTGCATTAACAATATAACCTGCAAGTATACCAGCTATAATACCACCTAAAAATCCTGCACCTTTTGATACTGCAATTGCTCCACCCAACATTCCAGGCATAATACCACTTCTATCAGCTAAACCAAAAGCAATAAATCCTGCAAGAATTGGTATCATATAACCCATAGACATTCCGCCTAGTTCTTCCAACCTTTTCAATACTGGGCTAGTTATGACTGCTCCTTCTCCAGCCTCAATCCCACTAAAAGCAATAGATACTGCAATAAATATACCGCCAAATACAACAAATGGAATCATGTAACCTACACCTGTCATAAGTGCTTCTTGAATTTTTTTTAGTTCATCTTTCAAAATACTTCCTCCTCTGCTTTTTATTTTGTATTCATTAGTTTCTTCCACTTGAATATATTATAGCAATTTAAAATCTCTGTGATATTAACGTTTGCCAAAGAAAGTGACACATAAAAAAACCCCCTTGGGAAATCCAAAAGGGTTCTTAGAAAATGCATTTTTAGCTGTCATCATCTCTATTGTATTAAAATCAGGATGTAGACCTTCTACTTCATCATATGCTACTTGAATTTCAGTATGAAGTTCATCTATCTGTCCATTTAGTCTTTCCAGCAATTCCAGTCCCTTGTCATCCTTATTCATCCACCCACTGAGCTTTCGGTTAAATAAATTATATCATTCTTTTATAAATTTATACAGTAAAAAAATTTGATGCGCTGAGAACCATCCCCAGCGCATCTTAGTTTTATGCCAAATTTTCACCATTACTTTCTATTACCTTCTTATACCAAATGAAAGAATCCTTCTTCAACCTTTTTAAGCTTCCATTCCCATAGTCATCCTTATCCACATAAATAAATCCATATCTTTTAGACATTTCAGATGTAGAATCACTCACTAAATCAATTGGTCCCCAAGTTGTATAACCCATTAGATTTACTCCATCTTTAATGGCTTCCCTCATTTGAATTATATGTTTCTTTAAATAATCAATTCTATAATCATCATGAATCTTATTGTCATATTCTAATCTATCATATGCACCCAAGCCATTTTCAACTATAAAGATAGGCATTCGATATCTATAATATAAATCATTCAAAGCCCATCTTAAACCTATTGGATCAATTTGCCATCCCCAATCAGTCGTTTCTAAATACGGATTTTTCACTCCTGTAAATAAACTATCAGATAATCTTTCTGCATTAGAATTTGAACTTTCTGTAACTGATTTATAATAACTTATTGAAATAAAATCCACTGGATGGAGTTTTAAAATTTCATCATCTCCAATCTCTTTTTTTATATAAACATTATTTTCTTTGAAATATCTTAAAATATAACCCGGATATTCTCCTCTTGCTTGAACATCTGTAAAAAACAAATTCATTTGATTTGCCCTTTGAGCTTTTATAATATCTAAAGGATTGTTGGTTTCTGGATAAATTACAGTTCTTGCAAGCATACATCCAACTTTGTTTTTAGGATTAATTTCATGAGCTATCTTAGTTGCCAATGCACTAGCAATAAATTGATGATGACCTGCTTGATAGCTCAATTCTAGAGGATTGTCACTATCTTCTAAAAACACCCCTCCACCAATATAAGGATTCTTTGCTATGACATTTATTTCATTAAAAGTCAACCATAGATCTACCTTATCCTTATATCTTTCAAATACTGTTTTTGCGTATTTTATAAAAAAATATATCAATTTTCTATTAGACCATCCATTATATTTTAATGCTAGATTTAATGGCGTATCATAATGAGATAATGTCACTAAAGGTTTAATATTATATTTCTTACACTCATCAAATACACTGTCATAAAATCTCAAACCTTTTTCATTGGGTTTTTCATCATCTCCATTTGGAAATATTCTACTCCAGCTTATTGATAGTCTAAAAACATTAAATCCCATTTCAGCAAATAATTTTATATCTTCCTTGTATCTATGATAAAAATCTATACCGTATCTCTTTGGGAAATAATAATTGCCTTCATTGTTTAACATTTCTTGGATTTCTTTTCTAGTCACATTTGGTGGCCTATCACCTTTTCTTTGTTCCTTTGGAACAAATTTGACCATATCCGCTATTGATAAACCTCTATTATCTAGATTATATGCTCCTTCTATTTGACAAGCTGAAGTTGCTCCTCCCCACAAAAAACTTTCTGGAAATCTATTGCTATTCATGTTCTTCTCCTTTTTACACATTCTACAATTCTCCAAGCAATTTTCTAGCTTGATTTAATGCTTTCTCTCCATCCATCATTCCATATGCAGCCATATCCACTACACCAACTGGAATATTTGTCTCTTTTTCTACTCGTTCTTTATCAAATCTAACTTGAGGTCCCAGCAATATAACATCCGCTTTATCTTTTATATCTTTCAAATTAGCCAATGATGAGGCAGCAATATCACATTCATAACCTTGCTTTTTTGCAGCTTCTTTCATTTTACTTACCAGCAAGCTAGTTGACATTCCTGCTGAACATAACAAAAATATCTTCTTCATATCTAGCGTACCTCCCATTTAATCTTTTTTATTTTCCATGGTTTTGTATAAATCTATAAGCTCTCTTGCCAACTCATTAAATGTTATACAATTCATTAAATGATCTTGAGAATGAACAATCAATAAATTTAATTCTATCTTCTGCCCATCAGATTCCTTAGCTAGCAATTGAGTTTGTGCATTGTGGGCCAGTAGCTCAGAATCTTGTGCTAATTTCAAATTTTTTTCAGCCAATTCAAAATCAAAATTTTTAGCAGCTCTAATAGCATTCATTGCATCAGATTTGGCGTTTCCTGCATTAATTATTATATTCATTATTATTTCCATTAAATCTTGCTCTGTATTTTCTCCCATACAATCACTCCTATAAATAATTAGTTATGACCTATAATAAAATTAAATTTTTGATTTGGTTTTATAAAATCTAATATAAAAACTTCTTCATCTTTAATTTTAGCAACCACATTAGATTTTCCACTATTCTCAAAATCTTTCAAGGCTATTTCCAATTCTCCTTTGTAATTTCCATATTCATCACTTTCTATTAAAATATCTCCTCTTTTTATATTTTTAGGTGCATTGTGTATAACAAAACTCTTATCCTTATATTTATCCCTACTACTTTTAGTCGATCTAATGACTGTATCAGAAATATCTCCCCTTCTAAAATGGATTTCATCTAGTAATATTGTTTTCTCAATTTCTGTAACATCCTTTTCAAGAACTATTTCAAAAGATACCATATCTAATCTCATATTTTTTATTTTTGAAAATTCTTCTTCACTTGCAAAGCAGTTAGATATAATCACGTCATCAACAATATCTAAAGATATCATGTGCTTCAACTGAACTTGAATTGGCATATATCTGTGCATTTCCAAGGTTGGAAGTTGATTACCGATTGGCCAAGGCCCAAATGCACTACTATTTTGGCTTGTAATAAAAGCAGCTGTATTCAATCCATATTTTTTAAAATTGTAAGTACATTTTTCAAAATAATCTAATGGTAGTCCCGTATATTTATGTGGATAAAAATTATGACAACCTATTAGATTATATCTGTTTGGCATATAATCCATAATTGTATCTATATATTTAGTATCATTACTCATATTGATTTCAACTTTTAAATTATAATCATTATATGTCATCATAGCCTCTTCATAACCAGAGTATCCCCTGTCCAATCTAAATCCGCTTGCTCCAATATCTCTAAAAAATGATAAATTTTCACTATCAACCTTTAATCTTTTTAGTACGAATGGATTGACATCTACAATCGTTTCAAATCCCCTTTTATTTCCATAGTCTATAATACTGGAAAATTTATTTATAATCTCATCCTTTGATTTTTCCGTTGACAGTAAACAGGAAAATATTCTTTTAAACCCAGCATCCTTTGCCATATCAATATAATTAAACAATTCACGGTTTGTAGATTTTTCAGGATAAATTGAAATTCCTAAACTTTTCATATATGCCTCCTTGTTGTAATAGCTTTTATAAAGATTCTTCTTCTAAAGATTCTTTTTCTAATTCCAACTTATCAACCACTTTAAAGAATGGATAATAAATTAATCCATCTATACCCATCAATACAACTTGATGCAAAGCTCCTCTCCACCCAGATATAATCAAACCAGATATAATAGGTGGTGTCGTCCACTGAATATTAATTCCATTAGCTAATGGTACAATTCCTACAGACATAACAAAATAAGTTAATAATATATTTACCAATGGCACTATTATAAAAGGTATAGCCATAACTGGATTTAATACAATTGGCAATCCAAAAATTACTGGTTCATTTACATTAAATATACCAGCACCAACTGATAATTTACCCAATGATTTAAATCTTTGTGACTTTGCAAAAAATAGGATTATTAAAACTAAGGCCAATGTTGCTCCAGCTCCACCAATACAAACATAATTGCAATAGAACTGATAATTTAAAATATTAGGTAATGCTATTCCAGCTGCAAATGCTTCAGCATTTTCGGCTGTTTGAGCAAACATAATAGGTTTTGTAATTCCATCGGTTACATTTGACCCATGGATACCAAACAACCACAATATTTGTTGAATAATTACTACTACAATTAGGAAAGCTAAATTCTCGCCAATATGGGTCAATGGCTTTTGAAGAATAGTATATACAAAAGATTGTACTGTATTAAAGCTTGTAAAAGAAAAAACAATCCTAATGACTGTAAATATTAGAATAACAAACAACTCAGGTACCAAAGCATTAAACGAAGTAGCTACATTACTTGGAACATTGCCTGGCATTTTAATAGTCCAGCCCCTACTTTCTATTAAAGAAAAAATCTTAATTGCAAATATTGTCGTAAGTATACCGACAAACAATCCAGTCGCCGTAAAATTAGAAACAGGTAATCCTGCACCACCATCATTTACAAGCTCTCCCACTGGGGTTAAGATAAAAAATGCTACAAGAGCTGTTACAATACTCGTTACATCATCAATATCAAATGACCTTCCTAAACTTTTAGCCATACCAATAATTACAAAAATGGTCATCAAATTCATAGTCGCACTGAATGGAATTAAAATGTAATTTACCCAATTTTCTCCCAACTTTCTTGCCATAAAATTTTGATATGCTTCAATGGGAATATAAGGTATTAAAAGAAAAATTGAACCCACTATCAATAGTGGCATTACAGCAAAAAAGCCATCTCTAATTGCAGTTAGATATCTATTCTGATCCAGCTTTCTTGCAACTGGTACTAACTTAACCTCCAAAAAATTCATCAATGCATCCATGCAAATTCCTCCTTAATTATATTATTAGCTAATCATAGGGCCCTACAACCAGCATAAATACTACAACAATTTTAGTTTATGACTTCATAGACTTCATAAATTCATCAAAATCTTTAGATTGTAACATATTTTCAACAATAACTTTAGACTCTATTATTTTTTGGAGCATTCCATACAATACTTTCATTTTCTTGTCCTCTTTTATATTGACAGCAAATAAAAGAATCATCTTTACTCTTTTCCCACAATGTACAATTGGATTTTTAAATATTCCAACTGCCACTACTGTGGTTTCAGACATAGACTCCATTGGATGCGGTATAGCTATCATATTTTCTAGAATCGTTGAGTAAAGGTTTTCCCTTTCAAGAACGGAACTATAAAATGTTTCTACATCATCTATATAACCTTGGCCTTTGAGCTTTTCAGTAAGTTCTAATATAGCCTTGAAAAAATCCTTTTCATCATCAAAATATTTAAACAACTCTCTACTAAAAAAATCACCTTCTATTTCTTTTATGCCATGATTTTTAAATGTTATTAAAGGGCTGTCTACATATTGCCTTATCTTTAGCAAATCATCTTCATTAATTAATGGACTTATTTGTATCGCAGAAACATTTTTTTCAGTATTTATCGGAATAGTAGAAATTATCAAATCTACTTCCCCATATTCTCCATTTAAAACATTTTCTAATTTATATATAGGAAAATATCCTATGATATTTACTTGCCTATTATAATAGGATAATATTTTGCTTCTTATAAGTTGAGCCGTGCCTAAACCTGAACCACAAATAATAGCAATATTTGTTTTGTCATTAACTTCATTTAAGGCCACTGCGACATGTAATGCTATATAAGACACTTCTCCTTCACTAATTATCACATTTAATCTTTTTTTAATTATTGCAACCATTAATGTAGAAATTTCAAAAGCAAAAGAATAATTTGTCTTTATTTGATTTTTCAAAGGATTATCTTCAAAATAATTATCCTTTATCCTTTCAATCATAGGATTTATATGAAGTATCAAGTTTTTCTTAAAATTGGTAGCATCTGAAAAATCAATATTAAATTTGGCTTTCACTTCCTTCAAAAATTCATATACTATCTTTTCTGCTTCTTCTTTTAGCACATAATTTTTACTAGTAACATTCAACAATCTTTTAGCATTAAAACTTTGTTGAAAATATTCAAGTTCCTTATTGTTTAAAGAAATATTGAAAAAATTCTGAATTTCTTTTTTAAAAGCTTCCACAATTGTTAAATCCAAATCTTCTTTTACTTCTTCCTCAATAACAAAACCCATCTGTATCCTCTTTATACTCACTAAAATATCTTTTACCAACAAACTTATATTAGAATCTGTTAAAATATATCCATATTCATTTAAAACATTAATAATAGTTTCATATAAAAATAATATTTCTTCATCTAAGTTTAAGTTTTTATCACCAAAAACATAGTAGAAACTTCTGCTTAACATTAAGTTATCATTTATTTTTTCATTTTTAAGTACATTTGAAATTAAAAGTCTTTTGGATCTTTCATCACCTTCTAATTTTAAGCCTTTTATAGGAGATATTTCTAATCTTAAATCTGAAAAATAATCTAAAAAACTAATTATTTCTTTAACATCTAGATAAATCGTTGTCTTTGACACATACAACATATCTGCAAGCTCTTCCATGCTTATATAATCTTTTGAAAAAGATAATTTAAATATTATAAAGGCAAATCTTTCTGAAGGTGTATTTGGAACTCTATTTAAATTTTCCTCTTTAATAAAAATTTTTTTAACTACTAATATTCCTATATCTTTTTGTTCCTCTGGTATAAAATATCCTCCTTGTTTTGAAGAACATATGCTAACTCCATATTCCTTAGTTAATTCATTTAAAAATTTGATATCCGATCTAATAGTCCTAGAACTAACGTTGAATTTTTTAGCTAGCTCATTCCCTGATAAACCTATATCTGAATTCAGTAAATATACGAATATATCTTTTTGTCTTTCATAAGCCATATTTATCACCACACTCTTTAATCTTATTTTATAATAATTGTTGAACTTATGCCATCAAGTAAATTTCCTTAACTCATAGGAAATCTACTTAATAGATTTACAAAAAAAGCTTCCAACGGAAGCATTAAAAAACCAAGGAAGCCTTTTTTGAAATCCATGTCAAAAAGTTTTATATTAAAGAAAACTAGAATTTCCCTATGAGTTATAAAAAAACCTTAAGATTTATATAAATCTTAAGGTTTTTGTAATATAGAAAAACTATACCCTTGTGTTAAAACCAAGGAAGTACCTTGATTACAACAGATACTATTATAGTTGTAACTCCCATGGAAGTTACATTTCCTATAGTAGGATGATACCCTTCTGGAAGCTTATCGCAAAAATACTCTGCCAAAGCTGGTCCTATTATTCCTCCTAATATACCTGCCGTAACAGCAACTCCTACTGATGAACCAAACATTAATACACAGGCAGGTCCAACACTTACCACTGGTACATAAGTACCATACCATCCCTTTTCTACATACTTATTAAAATACAAAAATACTCCTACTGATGAACCGATAAATTGGGATAGTATAATAGCTGGAATTGCCCCTGCCCCATAAACACCATGATTTACATTTAATATCCAGTCTAAAGATGCTCCCAATATTATCAACAACCCAGCTATTTCATTGCCATAAAATTGAGCTTCAGAAAAATCTGCTAAAACCCTTCTTACAAACCATAGCGGTTTCTCCATTTCCTTTAAAGTTTCTTCTTGAGACTTTTCTTTTCGATTGCGAGGTTTAGCCGGTACTTTTTTCATCCAAGGCAAAGCTTTACATATAGCACAAACCAATACTCCTGTAATAGCCATTGTAAATACATTGGATACTACTCCTGGCACATCTAATACAGGAATAATATATTTGCTAATCCACATAGCCACTGGAAATCCCATAGCTCCTCCAAGAATAGAACCAGTAAATAGAGCTTTCCAGCTTGGCCCATATAACAACATTATTGCTGGTGGAATACCTACTACTGTAATAAAAGTTGGCAGCCAAGTATATTCTCCTGAATCAAAAAATCTAGTATAGTTTAAAACAAATATTGCAACAAATAATGACAACAATTGAGCGCCCAATACCCATGGCCATAGATTAGAGCCATAAGAAACATCAAATCCTCTATATTTAGAATTTTTAACATCTAGTCTCCAAGCTATAAATCCTCCTATTATCACACCTAAAGAAGCAAAAAAACCTGCATAAAATTGAGCTTCTGTAAAGTTCATAATATACCATATGAATTTATATAATAGATTATGCCCTGCATTAGCTACTATAGTATTATAATCCAGCCAATTACTCACAACATTTATATTGCTTAGAACAAAATATATTAGAAGTCCTATTCCAACAGATATTATAAGTCCCGCAACCGAACCAGTGCCATACTTTTTATTTTTAGCTTTTACATCTTCCATACTAATCCTCCCTTTCTAAGAGTTAGTAATATAAGAAATATAAAACTTAGTCATCCTTATAATTGATTCTATCTTTATCCTTTCATTTCTCTGATGACACATATTCTCCTCACCAGGCCCCAATATGACAAAGGGTATATTGTGAAATGGTATAAGTTGAGATGCATCAGTGTAGAAATTTATTCCCTTAAACTCAACTGGATAAAATAATTTTTCATATGTCTTTATTATATCTTTTATGAAAACATCCTCTTCATCCATAGTTAATGGCGGCCTATTATTCTCCACCTGTATCTCCATGGACATTCCAATGTTTTCCTCTTCCATACTCTTGCCAATACTAAAAGCCTTCCTTAAAATTTCATCATGGTCAAATCCAGGTATAGTCCTTATATCTACTGAAGCATTTGCTTCTTCTGGTATAATATTGGTCTTAACCCCCCCATGGATTAAGGTAATAGCAAAACTAGGTTCTCCCAATAAAGAATGGCTTTCATCTAAATCTATAATATCTTTAAGTCTATTTATATACTCATATAACTTTTCTATAGCGTTAATGCCTAATTCCGGTTTAGAACCGTGGGCAGATTTGCCTTTTACATAAATATTTAGCCATAAAGCCCCTTTCTCACAAATGCCAATTTTTTCATCAGAAGGCTCTGCAATAAATACTTTGGCTATATCTTCCAAAAGGCCTTTATTCCTTAGAGCTTGTACACCTATGCCTCCTGATTCTTCATCAGCTGTAAATACAAACTTAAGAGTATGAGGAGGAGTTATATTATTTTCTATAAAATATAGAGCTGTCAATATCATAGCCGTAACCCCACCCTTCATATCAGAGGTGCCTCTTCCATACATATAGCCTTCTTCAATTACACCATCGAAAGGCGGATATATCCAACTAGATTTATCTGATACTGGCACCGTATCTAAATGACCTATAAAACCTATTTTCTCTTCATCTTTTCCCTTTATCTCCATTAACAAAGAACCTCTATTGTCTCCATGATCTATTATTTCATAGTCTACTTCTTTAGGGAAAAAACTTAAAATGGTTCTAATGGCATCTATTTCATTGCCAGGTGGATTGGTGGTATTTGTATTAATCAGTTTTCTTAAAATATTCTCCGTTCTTTCCTCCAAATTAAACTCCCCCTTTAAAATAATCATTATCTTCTATAAGAAAACATTACTAAATCTCCTACTCCCATTCTCTTTACCATACCAAATTTACTTACAAATCCTCCTGCTCCACTACCTCGTCTTACTGTCCTACTTTCAAAACCCACTACTTCTCCATTTACTATAGTGTAAGCTGTAGATTTTACTTTATCGTTTATGACAGTCACATTGGCTAAAGCACCTTTTCCTAAATGACCAACTTTTTCTGTCCACCAACTGTTTCCAGTTCTTTCTGCAATTAATCTTGCTGGGTTATAAGTCATAGTAGCTACTGAATTGGATAAACTCAATACTCCCATTTCAGCTAATTCTAATATAGCTGGTATATTATCCCTTGTATCCCCAAAGCCTTTCATAGTCGCATCATTTTGCCCATCGGATATTAAAATATCTACTATTCCTTTCTCCAATGCCTCATAAGCTAACTCTTGTGATTTTTTAGGTAAAATAAGCCCTTCTCTACTTCCGCCACCTTTTCTCAACATGGTAGTTACAAATTCTCCAGTTACATTTTCTTCTTTACATAAGCCTATTATGAATTTCATAGATTCTGCTGCATCCTTATGGGTACCACATCCAGCAGCTGTTGCATGACCTAAGTGGATTGGTCTACCCTTAGACAATTCAACTAATCTTGAAGCATGATCTGGATCTTGTGTATGAGTCATGTACATTAATTTAGCTTTAGAAGTTATTTCAAATATTTTATCTATATTTTCATCAGACATTATAAAATGACCCATATGATCTTTAATTCCAACAATCAAAGGTGCTGTAGTGTTTGTAATTCCATTTCTTGTCATCTTAGATGAAGCTATATCCTCTTCCAATTCACCTTTATATAGCTTTATCAATTCTTCTACCGATAGCATAGTAGATAAAACACTTCCAGCTCCTTGGTATAGCCCTATATTTATTGGCAAACCTCTATCTACCTCTGCCCCTAATAAAGCTGGTGCCATAAAAGTATTTCCTGCTCCTGGAGAAAGCCCCATAGTCACTCCGTTAGCTACTGCACCATAGATTGGATCTGTACTTACTTCAAATAAATCTCCTAGATGAAGATGCATATCCACCAATCCTGGCACAACCAACAAACCTTCACAGTCTATTACTAAATCTCCCTTTTCTACATAAATGTCCTTTCCTACTTCTACTATTTCATCTCCCAATATAGCTACATCCAATACTTCTTCTACTTGGTTTTTAGGATCTATTACCAATCCATTTTTCAAAATAACTCTTCCAGTCTTATTTAACTCTTTGTTAGGGTCTGATAAATTGCCATCTTTAACTGAAGCCAAAACATCCTTTAACATACCTACCTTTGTCCCATACATACAATTACCTCCTTGTTAATTTTCTACTTAATAGCATTTTACAACTAGTACAAATTATAGTCATTGTCTATAAGGTATAAAAAAGAAGACTATATACTAGTCTTCATGTACAATGAATATTGCCTGCTCATGTTCATTAATTTTAAGCAAAGCTCTATTTTAAATTTATCTTCCCTATTATTTAAATCTAAATTGACTATCGCACTAATCTTAGTAAATCTATATTTCATAGTATTATAATGAATAAACAAATCCTCTGCTGTTTTCTTTAGATTCCAATCATTCTTCACCAAACGCCCTAAAGTTTCCAAATATTCTCCATTATTTTCTCTATCATAATTCATTAGTTTCTCTAAATATTGACTACAAAAACTATTTGCCTCATCTTCTAGAGAAACATCATAAAGCATTTTATAAACTCCCAAATCAGAATAAACATGGGTATTGTCCTTATCATAAATAGTTCTACCTATTCTTACAGCTTTTTGAGCCTCTATAAAACTAATGTATATATCTATTACTGACTCCTTATAACTTCCTATACCTACAGTTGCTGTAAACTGGCTATTTTCTCTAACCTCTTTTCTTACTTCCTCTGATATCCTTTTAAGTTTTCTAAAAAAATCTTCCATAGAATTTACATCTGGCTCTATCAAAAACACTATACTGTCACTATAATTAGTATAAAAACATTTATAAAAACTTTTTTTCATTTTTTCTGCAATTAGACGGAATATATTGTCCCTTTTTTCTTCCAACCCCTTGGTTTTTTCTAAAGATATAAATCTATCTTTAAAATCATCTATATCTACAATCAGACAGACAAGACCCTTATCCATTTTCCAACCATATAGTGCTGCCCTATTGTTTGCCTCTTCAACAGTCTTTATATTATTTACTAATAAATCTTGAATAAACTCATCCCTATATTTTTGCTCTATTTGGTGATTAGAAATCTCCTTTTGTATATTTAGCTTGAGAACTGTGCTAGCATGTTCTATAGTTATCCTATCTAAATCTTCTAGAGAATTGTCGTCTTTACCTTCCTCAACTATTATATATCCATAAATAGAACTGCCAATTTGAACGGGATAATTATAATATTTATCTAGCACAGTTTTAAGTCCTAAATCTTCTATATCATCTTTGAATTTGTTCGATTTACTTCTTATATAGTTTCTATTAAAAACCAAATCCATAAAAGCTACATTTCTATCCAATATTCCATATAGAGTTTCCACTATATGACCAGTTCCTTTGCCTTCAATTACTATTTGAGTAAAAGATTTATGAATTTTTTCCGACATCATCAGTTTTTTAGCCTGAGCATTAACTATTTTTGAAAGTACAGGATTTATTACATCACTAAAGGCTAAATTAGTTGGTATATAGATAATAGGAAAATTCAAGCCATCCCCCGTTTCCTTTACCTCTTGAGGCAGTTTTTCAATAAATCTACCTATTTTAATTCCTAGGGCAGATGCCCCATTTTCATTTAATTTGATCACTAAATCCTTAAGTTCTAATGGATTATCTTTCATTATATATGCTGTTGTAATTAAAAATTCTCCTCCCTTCATCCAATTGTATATATCGGGAGCATCCATGACAGTCACAGTGCTTACTCTTCTATCCAAACCACCTTTCCCTGCCAGTACCTCAAATCCTTCAAATTGTTCCATTAAATTTTTAACCTTCATATCCATATTATCCACTCCCAAAATTATAGTTCCCATAAAATTATATAAAAAAACTTAAGACTTTTCAAAAAATCTTAAGTTTTTTGTTATGCTTCATATCTTCATTGTCAAGTATCCCAATCTCACCTGCAAGTTCATAGCTCATTGCATTGAAAAAATTTTTATCAACTACTTCTTTTTTCTCTTTGTCCTTCTCTTTCAATATCCTCACCTCATATATAGTTTTTGAACAATTTGTGATTACATACGAGGTAAATTAAGGAGACCATCAAGTCACATAAAAAACGCTATTTTGTTCCTTTTATTATTCTTATCTCAACATCTTGTTTTTCAACCTTGTTGTCAATTTCATCTTCCTTTTTTCCGAGTACACTTAATTTTTCATAAGTTTATTTATAGCCATCATATAAAACTTTATGGTTTGCGTCCATTTTATCTTCAAGTCTAACTATGGATACGTGACAAACAATGCAATCTGCTCCACCTTTATGCCCATTGCACCTGCAAACATCTTAATACTTTCTATATTTTGGACACTATGACAGCTAATAAGCCATTCAATGTTATTCTGATTTTTGTTTACGCTGATTATCTTTTTAAAATAGTCCCAGTCCACAGGAGAAAGTGAATGCCCAACAACGATTATCCGGCTCAAATTCGACAGTCCATCAAAGAACTCTTGATGGTTCTTTATAATATCCTTGCAGTTCTTTGTGGTTTCTTCATCGTACCAAGAAAGGTTTCGTGCCGCCGTATCAATCGCTGCTTCTACCATCTCGCGTTTCCGACTGTTTTTGTACTTCGGCAATCTGAAATCACCAACTAAATCATCGTCTCCTGCACCAGGAACATGGCCAATTATCAACTTATCCTTCGGGTGGTATTTCTCTTTTCGTCTGCAACCATGAATATAACAAACATTCTCTTTTTCTACGCCATACAGATCTTCTATGAATTCCGTATAGTTAAAGTTAAGCGTTTTGGAATTACGAATTACTCCATTGAGCGGTGTGTAAGCCATATCCGGCACTTTCAATGATTCTACCCACATACGAAATCTTTGAGGCAAATCATTAATTATCGTTTGCACAGGTCCAGTCGCTGTATCGACAGCTGCAAAAAAATCTGCCGCCTGTGCATTCGAGTCATAAGCGTCGAAGTCGTCAAGCCACATATCAACAACACCAAACATGGCATCACTATTGATATAAGCTAAAGCATCCTCAAAATCAGCCCACAAATCTTCAACATTCAGGTAGGTTTCAAGAGCAAAACGCAATGAATTGTTTTTCCCAAGCGTATCTCTGAAATTGTAATAGCTGGACTTGACACCATGCATCAAATCAAAGCCATTGCCTATGATATTAAGTGTGGCTAATGGGTCACCTGTTGGGAAGTTATCCATGCTTACGATCTTGTATGGTTCAGCGGTTAATACCTGTTTGAAAAGTTTAGCTTGTTCTCCAGCAGTAAAGAAAGGAGCGCCGCAATCTTCACATATTCTTAGGTATTCTTCTGCCAAGTGCATCACCTCCATTTGTATTTTAAATGTTTTTGCCTACTGGCACAAAACATAAACTTTCTCAAAACATCACGGACTATTTCCTTCACCCCATTCTTCGCCTTCCAACCTAATGTTCTATAGGCTTTATAAGAATATCATTTCTTGATATTCTAATTTTTTCAAAGTGAGAATGCAGCCTTTCAAAGAACTTATTTTGGATTTTAACAATTATAAAAACTGGCTGTTCTTCATCAGATAATTGATTAATTTCATCTCTACTTTTATATTTATAAAAATCTCTGAAATAATCTAATTTTACATAGAAAACATTTGTGCATTTATTAGTTTCATGGAAATAACGATATTCAAAATATGTATTATAAAGTCCAAAAAGACAGAAACAACGTAAATCCATAATATCACTACTACTAAGGTAAGTTATTTCATTATCTCTTACAATTTCATTGTTTTTTCTTAGCTATTTTAGATATGAATAATTCGAAATATCTACTGTAGGATAAGAACTGTATACACCTTCAAGTAAGTCAACACACCCAACCTCTTCCTAAAATATACTATAATCACAATAAACAGGCGGTACCAGGTACCTTTGCGGCTCAAAGAACAATTGTTGATAAATAATAGGTATAAATCTAAAATTGTAGAGAATAAGGATGATAAGCAATTAGTCAATTTATCAGATTTTTGTCTTCTTTTATTCATCTTTTTCTTTCTTTTTTTCATTTCTCTCAACACATGTATATTAATCATTGGCACTTTAACCGGTGGATTTATTCCATTATTACTTTAAAACTCCACCCTAATTTTTTAGAAATTTTCCATAATTGTTCCACTGTTGGATTATATTCTCCACTTCCCTTATCCATATCATCACCCCCATGAAACAATTATACAATAACCGAACATATGTTTCAAGTAAAAAATAATTTGCTTTATACTTTTTATAGTGTTATAATATTCACATAGTTTGTTATTTATTTAACCATTTATTTGTTTAAACATAGCTAGAGGAGGATTTATTTATGTATAAAGAAAATTTTAAATATATAGAGGCAAAGAAAATAACTTTGATTGTATCTTTAATTGTCGTATCTTTAATTTTTATATTGAGTCATTAGGAGATCGTATTCCTGATGGGTGTTTATTTAACAATTAAGGGACAGAAACCTGTCCCTTTCCCCTAAAAGTATTTATTTTTTCAAAAGTCTCTTCATTATGATTCTCATTTCTTTTATTTTAAATATCGAACAAAGTATAAAGTATATTCCTACTCCTACAGCTACAGACAATATGAGTATTAGTAGCTCTACTATAAACATATTTGGAAGAAGTCCAGTGAGTCCAAAATATACTAGGTAAACTGCTAGTCCCATAACTATAGAAGCTGCAAGAGTCTTTAAAAAGCATACTAAATACTTTTTTAGTCCTATCTTGCCTAATTTTTTTCTAAGATCTATAAATAAAAGTATAGTGGTTATAGTGGCTGAAATACTTGTAGCCAATGCAAGACCTGCATGTCCCATATATCCTATCAATGCATAATTAAGTGCTACATTTATTCCTACAGCTATCATTCCATTTATCATAGGTGTTGTAGTGTCCTGAACTGAATAAAAGACCTTGTTGAGCATAAGTCTTAAGGAAGAACCTACAAGACCTAGAGAATAATATATAAGTGCCTGAGAAGTCATATAAGTTGCCACTTCATCAAAGGCTCCTCTTTGGAAAAATACTTTTATTGCTGGTTCTGCAAGTATGACTATGCCAATGGTAGCGGGAACAGTTATGATGAGAATTATATTTATACCTTCTCCCATGAGTTCCTTTCCTTCTCTTGTATCTCCCTTTGTAAATGCCTTTGAAAGCATTGGAAATATAACTGTTGTGATAGCCATGACAAATACTGTAATGATGAGATCATTTACACGAGATGCATAATTTAGTGCCGAAATACTTCCTTCTTGCAAACCAGAAGCTAGAGTTCTATCTATGATGACATTTATTTGCTGAACTGCAGAACCTATAAGTACTGGACCTGTCAGTGTAAGGGCCTTGTTTAGGTATTTATCTTTTAAATCCATGGAAAGCCCATAGCTATATCCCATCTTTTTCGTAGCAGGTACTTGAATGAGCCACTGAAGTGCAGCCGCTACAATACTTGTAACCATAAGCCCTGTTACGCCAAATTTTTTACTTATAGTGAAAAGATATATTATATACACTAAGTTGAAAGGGATACCTGATATAGCTGGAGGTCCAAATATTTCACTGCTCTCAAGAAGTCCTTGATATACATAAGTAAATCCCATGAATATGATGATGGGAAGTCCAATTCTATTTAATTTTACAGCTAATTTATATTGTTCTCCTGTAAATCCCTTTGCCAATATTTTCACTACCAAGGGAGAAGCAAAGTATCCCACAACTACCAATAAAATAGTTATTAAAAACACTACATTAAATACATTGTTCATGTATTTTAATTTTTCTTCTTTGCCTTTTCTCTCTTCAATCTCAGAAAATATGGGAATAAGGGTGGTTTTAAGAGCTGCTCCAATTGTAGTCATGACTATGACTGTGGCTGTCATAGCTACAAAATAGGTGTCTGTTTCATATCCAGAACCAAATTTAGAAGCAATGAGTACTTCTCTTAAAAACCCTAAAAATTTGCTGAAAAGCGTCACTCCTGCAATCATTGCGGCAGATTGAGCTGCTCTTTTTTTGCTACTATTCAAGTATAAGACCCCCCGATGTAATAATATGGTCTAATATATTATAATTGAAAATTTTGACGTTTTCAATGGGATTTTGTAGAACTCAATTGGTATTTAGGAATTTTCCCAATAAACAACCATCTTATATTTAAACTTCCCAATAAAAGAACCAACAAATAGGTGAAAATTATTCCAAGTCCTACTATTAGTACTAATGAACTAAGTCTACTATAGCCAATGACACTAGAAAAATTCCCCACAAGTTTCAGTTTTAGTTCTTCTAAAACCAGTGGATGAGAAAAATATACTCCAAAAGAATAGGTTCCAAAGTTTTTTAAATATCTTTGGAAAAAATTGCCCTTCTTGGCTATTTTTCTTGTTATATATATGAGCATAGCCATGGTGAAAAAGGCATATATCATAGTATGTGGCCTTATGGAACCAAATTTCCCGTAAAAATTTCTGCCTTCATTTATATATATATTGAAATAGACTTGTCCTAGATAAAATGTTGAAACCAATATGTAAATAATGCTTATACCCTTTATATGTTTTTCTATATAGTCTACAAAATTTTCATAATGAAGACCAATGAGCCCTCCAGTCATGAAGTATGAGGACCAACCAAACACAGTTTTCCAATAGTATCTATTGAACAATTTCATAAATCCTTCTGCATTAGGATTTCTAAAATAGTATTCATAAATAAGTATAGCCCCTTGGATTAAGGCAAATATGAAAAACACTTGAATTGGTTTTTCTTTCATAGGCTCTATGAGGTATTTAAGTATTAGTGGTACCAGTATATAAAACTGAAATATTAAAAATATAAAATATAGATGGGAATAGTTTTCTCCCAATAGAATTCCTCTTAAAAATTTAGGCATTTCCCCTTTTAAAGGTATATTGTTTACATAATGAGCATATAAAAAATAAATTGCTGACCAAATTGTATAGGGTAGAAATATGTACTTGAGTTTTTTCTTGTAGAATCTCTTCGTATCAAATTCATCAAAGGATCTATAGTTGTAAAACAGTACTAAGCCAGATATCATCATAAATACTGGACTTCCAAATCTAAAAAATTGGTTTAAAAATACTCCTACATACATGGCTCTTGAGCCATATTCTGAAAGTACTGCAAAGCTTCCTGTAGCATGAATAATGAGAATACCCAAGGCAGCCAATCCTCTTATATAATAGAGTTCCTCTATTTCCTTTCTTCTTGCCATAGTTAACACTCCTTTATACTATAGAAGGTGCTACTTAAAGCAGCACCTTTCATTTCTTCCTTTGTCTCTATAGAGTTCTTTGTCCGCAACTCTAAAAAGCTCGTCTATATTGGTACCATCTTCTGGATAAAGGCTCATTCCAAGACTCACAGAGGGCTTAATTATTTTGCCTTCTACAACTACAGAAGAATTTAAACTATTCAATATTCTCTGAGATAACTTTCTCATATCTTTTCTTTCCTTTATATTGGGAACGAAAATCAAAAATTCATCTCCTCCATACCTTCCAACTAAATCTCCATCTCTAGTTATTCTATTTAGTCTTTCTCCTGTAATCCTTAAAACCTCATCTCCAAAATAATGACCATATGTGTCATTTATCTCTTTAAATTTATCTACATCCAGTACTGTAAAGACACCTCTGAAATCAGTTTCTCTATTTTTTTCTATAAGCTCTTCTACTTCTTCAAAAAAGACTCTTCTATTGTATACATTGGTCAATTGATCATAATCTGCTAAATTTTTGATTATCTCTTGAGTTTCTTCTAATCTTTGAATATAGCTTTTTAACTCTTCTACTCTGATGTACTGACCAGTCACATCTACAAATTCCATTAGAATGTGATTTTCATCATTTACCGAAATGGTACTCAATTTTAAATTTTGTCTTAAATTGCAATTTCCATATCTTTTTATATCCACAAATTTTTTATGCAGTGCAGCTGAAAAAAAGTATTTTTGGTTGCTTTTAAGCATATATTTAAATATATCAAGGAAAATTTTCTCTTTAAATTTAGGAAGTACTTCGCAAATGTATTTTTCTTCTACCTCATCTCTAGATAAATCCGTAATGTTTTCCATATATTTGTTCCAAAAAACTATATTTAAATCTTTATCTAGTACAACTATACCTTCATCTACTCCATCTAACACTTTTAGATAATCTTCCATAGCAAATTACAATCCTTTCTCCACTTCATCTAATTTGTCCATCAAATCCCTCATAGAATCTATCGTGAAAGTAACTATAAGGGCTCCATTTACTTGAGTTCCGCCTATCTTGAAATTTACAAACAAAATAAGTATATTAGCTTTTTTCTTTTTTTTGAGTACTTCTTGAACCTCTATGGTATCAAACAATTTTACCTCAGGCATAGAATAGTCTATAGCCATATTCAAAAAATTTCCAAGGCCTCCTATGACTGCATTAAGTATTATATTCCCCAATTCTTTTATTACATCAAAATCTGTATCTGTAAAAGTTTCTAAATCAAAGCATTCTTCTCCTGTACAAAGAGAAGTCAATTCTTTTATATGGTTTGCCGGGAAAATGAGTTCAGCTTTGCCATTCAGTTCATTTTCAAATTTTATGCTAGATACCATAAGAGCACCTTTTAAAAGATTGGGACAATCTGTATGTGTAAAATCTGTTTCCCCATCTAAAATTCTTAATTTGGGTACTTTTAATTCGATTTTTTTATTTACCATTTCAGATAAAAGACTTGCGGCTTGTCCCACATTGATATTTATTATTTCTTTTAAAATATCCTCTTTTATACCAATTTTATCCATATCTACATCCCCACTATATTTAAAATTTCTTCTATTTTTGCCTTGTTTATAGGTTTATTTACAAAGGCAAGAGCTCCCAAGTCATAAGCTTCTTGTTTTACTTTTTCCTGCACATCAGCTGATACTACAACCATTTTTGCATCCTCATCTATATCCTTTATTTCTTTTAAAAGCTCCATACCTGTCATATTGGGCATGAGCAAATCTACAATGGTTAAATCTGGATGTATTTCACTATATTTTTGAAGACCTTCTTTTCCATCATTAGCACAGTATATTTCTAAATCTGGTATTACTTCCTTAAAAAGATTTCCTTCTACTTTTTGAGTAAATTTAGAATCATCAACTATAAGCAATTTCAACCTTTTTTCCTCCTTCATCCCCTGTTCCCTATACATTATATACTCTATGTCAAGGGTACTCAACAATATTTTAATAAAGTTCTCTTCTCATACCTCTTGCAAATGAATTGTATTTGGTACTAAAAGTATAAGGTCCTTCTTTTAAATAAGATTTATCTAATTCTATAGTCATTGTTTTATATGTCAATACCTGTGGTAGAATACTTCCCTCTTTTGGTGGAACTATGTTTAAATATATGATTACATCCTTGTCATTTTGTACCACTACATCATCTACCCCCATAGAATAGCCTGGAGTAGGAAAACATTCTACTATATTCACTTCATAATATTTATCATTTTCATCTAATATAATCCCCTCTGTGGCACCACTATAAACCTGATCTACATTTTTCACTTTAAAGGGTATACTTTCCCTCTTCATATTCTCCAATACTCCTTTCAATCTTTCCAATACAATTTTAGACTCTTCTCTGGTTAATTGCCCCTTTGGATCAAAGATATTTTTATTTCTTCCTTTTAATATATTGTTTTTATAAAGTACCCCTATATACATTTTTTCTTCTTCTTTAAGGGTTGATATGTCTTTAAAGGGAAGAGTGCTCTCTTTAAAGTCAATTATCTTCTCGTCTATAAGAATTTTACCAACTACTGTAGCCATTTCACTTCTAGTTAAATTTCCCTTTGAATTTTTATCAATTTTTGAATAGCCATATTGGCTTAACAAGGTGTCAAAAGAAGCTAAAAATTCTTTCTTTGCAATGGGTTCACATCCCTCAGCATACGCCTGAAGGCCAATAGTCAAAAGAAAGACTAGTATCAGCACCGCTAAAAGAACCCTTTTCATAAAAACACCTCCTCTTAATATAAATATACCCTAAAGGATAAAATTATTCGCACTTTTCTACTTGAAATTCTTTTATTAAGCTTTCTAATTTATTTGCCATATCTTTCAATTGTTCTGTCATTTCAGCTATTTCTTCTATAGTTGCCGTTTGCTCTTCTATGGAAGCAGATACTTCTTCTGTAGCTGCTGAAGATTCCTCAGCTATAGATGTTATAGATTCAATAGAAGCTACAACTTCTTCTTTTTCTTTGCCTACTCCTGTGATTATATTGGCTAATTCATCTATTTGCCCAAGAGTATCTTCTGTGATTTCATTTATTTTTTCAAAAGAGGATATAGTTTCCTCAACTACTTCATTGGATTTTCCAAGAGTTGTATTGGCTACATCCATTTGTTCTTTAGTCATTTGAATTTCATCAATTATTTCTTCTATAATCTTGTCTACTTCAGAAGTACTTTGATGAGTTTCTTCTGCAAGTTTTCTTATTTCCTCTGCTACTACTGCAAATCCTCTTCCTGCATCTCCGGCACGAGCTGCTTCTATAGCTGCATTAAGTGCAAGTAAATTGGTTTGTTCAGCTATATCATTTACAGTATTTACAATGTCTTTTATGGAATTTGAACTTTCTGAAAGTGAAAATACCTTTTTAGCTATTTCAGAAATCATTTTGTTGTTTTCATCTATGGTTTCTCTTAAGTCTTTGAGTACTTCTACATTTTCACTATTTGCTCTTGAAGTTTGTATTGCATGTTCTTCTAGTACTTTGGAGCCTTCTATGGCCTGTTCAAAGTCTTCAGATAGTCTATTTAATTTTTCAAATCCATTTGAAGACTCTTTTGCCTGCTCACCAGCCCCTTCTGCCAATTCACCTACTGCTTTTGCTACTTCTTCTATGGATACAGAAGTTTCATTGGAATTTTCAGAAATATGCTGAGAATACTTGAGAAGCTCCGTAGATGAATTGTATATATTGTTTATGACTCTTTCTAAATTTCTTCTCATATTGTCAAGTTCTGTAGCCATGATTCCTAGTTCTGTTTTGTTTTTAGATAGTATCTCATAGTTTTCATCTTTTCTCAAATCTAAATTAGAAATCTTCAAAACCAAATCCTTTAGCTTATTTAATGGATTCAATACATTTTTCTTGATAAATGCAGTCATAATCCCCAAAGCCATAATAGCCACTACAATTCCAACAATTACAGTTTTTATGATATTGTCTTTTACAGCTTTTTTCACATTGTCCACAGAAAGACAAATATTTGTAGCTCCTGAAAATCCTCCTGAAGAACTTTCATTTGGAACATACACATTATATACTTCTTTTTTCAAATCTTTATCCCATTCCAAGGTAGCATAAGTTTTCCCTTTTTCTAAGCTTTCTTTTGAAGCACTGGAAAGTACTAAATTTTTTGTCCCATTTCCTCTATTATCTACAATAGTATTGTATCCCTTGTCCATAATGACTATATGATATATTTTTTTGTCTTCAGCTATTTCTTTTACAATGTCTTCCACATTTAAATTTTTCTTCATCGAAATAATTTCATCTGCGAACATACCGATTTGTACAGCTCCACCTTCTATTTTTCTTCCGCCATATTTGTACATTTTGTCATTAGTAGTACTCTTTCTTGCTTTCTCTATTATACTATCTGCATGACCTATGAGTATTTTCCTCATAGAATGTTTCTCTGGATAGACATATCCAATATTTTCTGGCAAATTTGAATAAACTATTACTCCACTTTTATCTACTATATTTATTTCAGCTATTCCAATAGCCTCTGCCAATTCTTCTAATTCCTCATTTGAAAAATACTCTTTGTTCCCGATGAGAAAAGCTATATCATTTATGTAGTCTTCCAATATAGTATCCATATCCCCTTCAGCTTTATTTAAAGTATCTATTTCACGAGCAAGAATATTTGCTATTTGAAGTGCACTTTCATCTAATTCATTGTACAATGCTTTCTTTGCATCCTTAACTGAAAAGTATGTGGTCAAAGCTATGGAGGCCACCAATGAAATAAGAACTACTATGGCTATTTTTCTTCCAATAGAACTTTTTTGCAATTTGTCCATATCCCATCCCCCTAAACTTATATTTCCAAAGATATATGTATTAACATTATACTACAATATTTAGAATTTTTCTTCTAAAATTTGCACTATGTCTACAAATATTATATATTGGATATATTGTACTATTCTCTTTTTTTCTACATGTTGTATAATATATGTATAATTTTCAACATATTTTGACAAGGAGGTTTTTGTGTGGGCAAAGAAAAAATTAGTCGTAAAAAAAGTATCAGTTCTGTCCTTTTAGTTTCTATCACAGCTTTAATCCTTGTACTCTGTGTAGCGCTAGGTTCTATATCTTTTAGTACGGGTAGAAAAAATATAACTCAAATGACCTACAGTGAGCTTACAGACGATGCACAGGATTCAGGAAAACTTGCTGATGAAAGAATAGAAAAACTTATTTCAAATTTAGAAAGTTCAAGCAGAATAAAAAGAATTTATGACAAAGAAGTACCTTGGGAAGAAAAATCCATGGCACTAAAAAATGAAAAAAGTGCATTAGAATTGCTTGATCTTGCAATAGTTGATTTAGATGGAAATTTAACTTCTGCTGATGGAAAGACAACAAATGTAAGTGACAGGGAGTATTTTTCTTTAGCAAAAAGTGGAGAATCCACCATTTCAGATCCCGTACTTAGCAAGACAAGAGGAATTATGCAAATAGCCATAGCTGTTCCAATTAAAAACAACAATCAAATTGTTGGAGTATTGGTTGGATATGAAGAAGCAGAACATTTTTATGAGATTCTTGAAGATATAAAGGTTGGAAAAACAGGTCATGCTATGCTTTTTAACAAAAATGGAGAACTTCTCTATCATCCAGATTTAAAAGTAATGGAAAGCGGAGAATTGAATCTTTCCAATGCCAAAAATGACAGCTCTCTAAAAGAATATAGCAAATTGATTGAAAAAGCCACAAAAGGTGAAACTGGAGTTGGAACATATACATATAAGGGTGAAAAAAAATTGGTAGCCTATGCTCCTATGGGAGAAAACAATTGGTCCATAGCTGTAAATGTTCCTGAAACTGAAATGCTTTCTCAGTTGAATTCCCTCAAAATAGCGACAATCATAGCCACTATAATTGCTACAATCATTGGAATATTGTTCTCTGTACTATTTAGTAGAAGTATATCAAAACCTTTAGCTGCAGTAGCAAATAGAGCTAAAAATATAGCAGATTTGGATTTGTCAAGAGATATAGATGAAAAGTTTTTAAATAGAAAAGATGAGATAGGTGATATTGCCAATTCTTTTGATATAGTCATCAAAAATTTCAGAGGATTTTCAAGAGAAATTTCTGATACTTCTGAACAGGTAGCTGCCTCATCACAAGAACTTGCTGCTACTTCAGAAGAAGCTGCTCTTGCTTCTTCACATATTGCTGAATCTGCCAATGAAATAGCTAGTAGTTCTGATGGACAATTGAATGAAGTAGACAAAGTAGCAACTGCAATGGAAAAAATGTCTACTCAAATAGACAATATTTCTAATCAATCTATCGAAATGACCGAACTAGTTGACAATGTCTATAATCACACTATGGATGGAAAGGATAAAATAGATAGTGCAATTGTCCAAATGAAACATATTACCGACAGTACAGATTTAGTTAAAAAATCCCTTATGGAAGTAAATGAAAGCTCTAAAAAGATGGATGCTATAATCAATGTAATTCGTGCTATAGCAGAACAAACCAATTTACTTGCTCTAAATGCTGCTATAGAAGCTGCTAGAGCTGGAGAAGCTGGAAAGGGATTTTCTGTAGTAGCCGAAGAGATAAGAAAGCTTGCTGAAGAAACTTCGAGATCTACTGAAGAAATATACAATATTATAGTAGAAAATCAACAGACAATTGATGAAGCCAATGAAAATATGGACTCAAGTAAGGAAGATGTGGATAAAGGTGTAGAAACAGTAAATATAGCTAAAAACTCTTTTGAAGAAATTTCAAATGTAATACTTGATGTGAGTAGAGCTATAAACAATACTATAAATTCTATAACTGAATTGGGAATGGGTGCCAACGAATTGGTAGAGGCTTCTAATTCCGTAGAAAATTTAAGTAAACAAGTTGCTGGAGAAATCCAAACTATATCTGCATCTACTGAAGAACAAACTGCATCTATGGAAGAAATAACTGCTGCAAGTGAATCCCTTGCAAAACTTGCAGAAGGGCTTCAGATGCTCATTTCACAGATAAATCTCTAAAATAAAAGCTCTTGGAAATTCCAAGAGCTTTTATTCATTATTTTTTAAAGCATATATTTCCCTATAAAGATTTGCTATATCTTCAGCTAAATCTCTAGCTAGCATAGATGTCATGAGATGGTCTTGAGCATGAACCATAAGCATGGATACAGAATCATTGTTTCCCATTATTTCTTGGCGTATAATATCTGTCTGAAATCTATGGGCAATATTGAGTTCACTATCAGCCATATCTAACAATTCATCTACCTTTTCAAAATTGTACTTTTTTGCTTCCTGCAGTGCTTCAAATACATGACTTCTAGCTGTTCCAGAACTAGATAT
Organism: Sporanaerobacter acetigenes DSM 13106; assembly: GCF_900130025.1. Lineage (NCBI taxonomy): Bacteria > Bacillati > Bacillota > Tissierellia > Tissierellales > Sporanaerobacteraceae > Sporanaerobacter > Sporanaerobacter acetigenes. The sequence continues at coordinate 430,392 of NZ_FQXR01000002.1, forward strand.
TATTTCTACAATCATTTTCTCATACTCTGAGTCAATCATTAAAAAGCCTCCTCTATTGTATATATCGACATATATTTAACAACATATTTAAGAATATGTTATAACATTGAAACAGTTAAGTCAATTGTGAAAAGTCCCTTAAAGAATTCTTTAAGGGACTTTTGTGAATTATAGTTTTGACAATTCTATGGCTAAATTTGCTCCTACTTTGGCATTGTTGTAGACCAATTCTATATTTGACTCAAGGCTATCTCCACCAGTTTTGTCCTTTACACTTGACAATAAAAATGGTGTGACTTTTTTGCCCTTTATACCTTTTTCTTCTGCTTCTTTCAAGGCTTCTTCTATTGCCTTATCTATTACATCCTTATCCATCTCATATTCTTCAGGAATTGGATTTGCTACTACTATTCCACCCATTAGTCCTAAATCCCATTTTGCCTTTATAGCTTTGGCCAATTCCATTTCACTATCTACTCTGTAGTCCACACCATATCCGCTTTTCCTTGTAAAAAATGCTGGGAATTCATCAGTCTTGTATCCTACAACTGGTACGCCGAAAGTCTCAAGATACTCAAGAGTAAGACCTAAATCAAGTATGGATTTAGCTCCTGCACAAACTACTGCTACATCAGTGTGAGCAAGTTCTTGAAGGTCAGCAGAAATATCAAAGCTCTCCTCTGCACCTCTGTGAACTCCACCTATTCCTCCTGTGACAAATACCTTTATGCCAGCCAATTTTGAAATAATCATAGTACTAGCTACAGTTGTAGCACCACTGAAACCCTTTGCAACTATAAAAGGTAAATCTCTTCTGCTTACTTTGTAGACATCTTTAGCCTTTCCCAAATACTCTATTTCATCTCTGGAAAGTCCTACTTTTATCTTTCCATCAAGTATAGCTATAGTTGCTGGTATTGCCCCCATACACTTAATGATCTTCTCTACTTCTAGAGCTGTCTCTACATTTTTGGGATAAGGCATCCCATGAGAAATAATGGTGGATTCCAGTGCTACCACTGGCTTTTTCTCCTCTATAGCAGTTTTTACTTCTTTATTTATTTCCATATAATTTTCTAACATATTTCCATCTCCATTCTTTTTTTGATTTTTTCAGGTGAAATATTGGGATTTATAGTGTTTTCATCTTCCAAGGTAAGAATGGAAGCACCTATGGCAAAGTTCAAAGTTTCCTCAATGGAAAAATCATTGAAATATGAATAGGCAACTCCTGCAAGAAAAGCATCTCCTGCTCCTGTGGCATTTTTTATATTTGCCTTAGGTGGGAAAACATATCTTTCTATTTTCCCATCAAAATAATATATGCCCTTTTCTCCTAAGGAAATGAAAACCCTCTTTACACCCTTTTCTAAAAGATAATAGGAAGCTCTTTTTAAATCATCTTGTGAATTTATCTCAATTCCTGAAAGTATTTCTGCTTCAATTTTGTTGGGCTTTATGGTGTGAAAACTTCCTATGATGTCTTTAACTTTTTGAGCCTTTGTAGTAGATACAGTATCTAAAAAATAATCAGCTTCAATATTTTCAACCATATATCTAATCACTTCTTCAGGTATATTGGTATCCACTACACAGAGTCTGGAATTTTCAATGATATCTCTTTTGCTCTCAATAAATGGAACACTAAGATTTTCAAATATGTCCATAGAAGAAAGGGCCAATTTCATATCCCCATTTTCATCTAGTATAGCAAGATAAGTAGAAGTATCTTTATCTTGAACAATGAGAGAATCAGACATATCCAACCCTATTTTCATTCCGTCTTCAACTATTTGTTTTCCATAGATATCGCTTCCAAGAACAGTTATAAGTCTTGTATCTATACCAAGTCTAGCCAAGTTCTCTCCAATATTTCGACCTACACCTCCCAGGGAAATAGTAGTGTTGCCTGGATTGGAATCTTCCATGATGAGACTTTTATAGGGAAGACCTATTATATCCACATTGGCTCCACCTACAACGGCTATATAGGGTTTTCTCTTCACAATATACCCTTTCCCAATGATATAGCCTTTTTTCATAAGATTCCCAATATGAACTCCCACAGAAGAACGGGTTATCCCTAGTTGTTCTGCTATTTCTTTTTGGGAGATAAGTGGGTTCTTAGAAATCAGCTCCAATATTTCTTCTTCTCTTCTAGTCATAAAAATCCCCTCAATATTTGTTTATATTCTAAACTTATGCTTATTCTCATAATACTACTACTCTTTTCTTTTGTCAAGACAACAAAAAAGATGCCTCAAATTTGAGACATCTTTTCATTACTGGTATTGTTAGAAGAAACGGTCAACTACGAATTTAGAATAGCAAACAGATTCTTCTATATTTCCAAAGCTCATAACTTCTCCTGCATAATAAGTATTTCTTTCTCCTTGCATTCCTTCAACTTTGTTATACCAACCATTCTTCAATTCATCAGAATTTACATGTGGGAAATATCTCCATGATTTATACATTACAACGTCTTTTATGTTCATTCCGAACAATTTTGCATCTTCAAGAATAAGTCTCTTACAATCTGCTTCGTCAACTTTTTCTTGAGGATTTCCAAGAACATAGAATGTAATTATTTGCTCTGGATTATTTACCCATCTGTCATAATAAACCATTACATGGCCTGCTCTTGATTCAAACATGTTTCCTGGAATGTATCCAGAAATTTCAGGATAATTTTCTACTGTAGCTGCCAATACTTTGTAGTCTTCATATTTAATCTTTGAGAATAGATGCTCTTCTTCTTCAGTAGTATCTGCATAAAGATGTAAGTCTTGTAGTGGTGATGTAAATATGATAGTATCATATTCTTCTTTGCCCATATTTGTATAAACATAAACTTTGTCATCTTTTCTAACTACTTTATCTATCTTTGTGCACATTCTAGGATGTCTATTTAATTTAAGAGCAAGTTTTTCCCAAACAGTTTGAGTTCCATCTGCCCAAGTAATAAGTTCTTTCTTAACAAAGTGCATCATAGTTTCAAAGTCTAAATATTTAAATACATAAGCTGCTGGAACCAAATTGAAATATCCATACCCATAAGCTGTATATGGGTTTATCCATATTTTCATACATAGTGGAACTTCATTCATCATACAGAAATCATAGAATGTTTCTGTCATATCTGGATGTACATTTAGATAACCTGGATCTGTATATCCTTTATATTTTGTAGCAAGAAGTTGACCCAATTTTTCTACTTGAGCTTTTACTTCTGGCATTTCTTCTTTGCTGATTCCCATTATTTCTTCTCCAGTTCTTTCGCTGTAGAACTTTCTGTCTAGTTTTGGACCATCAGCTTCAACTCCAGCTACTTTCATCAGTTTTATAGTTTCATCATAATTTGGAACACCCATGATTGCTCCCATTTCGTAATGTTTGCCATCATATACAGGTGAGTTACATTTTCCTCCAAGTCTATCCAATCTTTCAAGCACAGTTACATCTTTATAGCCTTTTTCTTGAAGATACCATGCAGCTGATATACCAGATGGACCTCCACCAACAATACAAATCTTTTGATTTAAATCTTTACTCATAACATACACTCCCCCTTTTTCATTATTTAATTTAATTATATCGGTATAAAAAGTATCGTCAAAAAAACTACAACCTCTATTTTTCAAGGTTGTAGTTAATTACGCTTTAGTTCCGTTTACATTTCAATTGTTAAAGCTTTAACTATACATCCATCCATTCAAGCCTGTTTCAGAAAATTTAGAAATAATTACTGTAAACACCACTTGAAATTAAAAGAATTTTTCTACAAAGTATTTGCAATAGCATATACACTCTTCTATGATAGAATGATTCATTATTTCTCCTACATAATAAGTATTTCTTCCCCCTTGGAGCCCTTCAAGTCTATCATAATATCCATTTCTTATATCTTCTCCACTTACATGGGGAAAATGTTCCCATTTAGTATAAGTATATAATCCTTCTACTTTGACTCCTAGTCTCTTTAAGTCATCTTCTACTCTCATTTTTACATCTCTTGGGGAAAGATTTTTATTTCCCAGGGCATAAACTGTGACTAAATCATTTTCGGCCATATCTTGCCATCTATAATACCAGACAAGAAGATGACCTACTCTGTCTTTTTTGAAATTTGCAGGTATGTATCCACAAACTCTTGGAATATTTTCAAGCTTGTAGGCAAATACATAAAAATCATTATATTCTATTTTTGAAAACAACTCTCTTTCTGTTTCACTGGCATCCAAAAATTCCAAGGACTTTTCCAATGGACAAGATATGATCAATTTGTCAAACTCCAATTCCTCTAAATCTGTCTTTACATAGACTTTTTCTCCTCTTTTTATCTCCAATATATTTGTAGAAAGTCTCAAATCATTTAAAGATGAACCCATCTTTTCCCACAGTGCTTCTAATCCATCTACCAATGTAATAAGATGATCTATTTCTATAAAATAGTTCAAAAGTTTGAAATTCAATAGTTTCAATACATATATAGCAGGAGTATCTTCAAAATATCCATATCCAAAGGCATTAAAAGGTGGACTATATACTTTCATTACAAGAGGTATCTCATTTTCTTCACACCACTGCTTAAAAGGAACTGTAAATGAATCTGGTATATTTCTATATCCAGGTTCCCAAATATCATTGTAATCTTTCAATATTTCTGGAAGTCTGAAAAACTGATTTTGGAATTCTTTTGCCTCTTCTACATCTATTTGGGCTATCTGATTTCCATCTGGATCAAAGAAACCTCTATATAGTATTGGCCCAAGACCTTCTACTCCGAATTCTTTCATAAGTTCAAGTACATTGCGATTGGAATAGACTCCAAGCATGGCACCCAATTCATAGGTCTTTCCTTTATAGTTTATAGTATGGCATTTTCCTCCCACTCTATTTTGCTTTTCCAGTACCGTCACATTTGTATATCCCATTTGCTCTAAATAATAGGCAGTGCTAAGGCCGGAAACTCCAGCTCCAACTATACATATTCTTTCATCTTTATCCATCTCTAACCCTCCCTAAAATTGCTAGTATTTACGAAAAACCAAATAGGCATGGGACCATTTAAATTGTACTCTCCTATCAATCCTTGAAGAGGACTTTTTCCCATATTTTTCCCTCTATCTATTTTCTTTTCTAAATTGTAATAAGTCATATATAATTGTAAATCTCCTTGGAGTTCATCTATGGTATTGTACCTATTATCTTTAAGTACCTCTTTGTAAAATTCATCGTGAAGTGTATCGTTTAATTCTTGGAGACATTTGGGTTCGTCTTCATGATTGGCAGGTATAATATAGTGTTTTGTATTGTATTTCTCTAAAAGTCCATCAAATTTGTGCTCACCATTTTCCCAATTGGTAGTATATTCTCTACTTCCATTTGTAATTATATTTTCAATATCTATATGAAAACTCTTCATTATTGGTATGAGTTTTGTTTCTAGCAAATCTTTTACGTTTTCAAAAGATTTGTTGCCATATACTTTGGCTGCAGAAAATTTAGAATAACAATCCACAATAGATATCATATACATCTTCCCTATATTGTTAAGTTTCCCAATATAGCTCGTCCCAAGTTGCAATACATATCCTGGATAATATTTTTCAATATTTTTATAATTGGGCAGTTTCTTCTTTATCTTTTTAGGACTAGATGAATAGTTGTTCTTTTTTGAGTATTTTATTCTTTCTTCTGCTATATTTAAGCCATTTCTTTTAAGGGCATTGTATACTCCTGTCTCGCTTATATCTATTCCTATGTCATTTAAATCATAGGAAAGCCTTCTAGGGCCATCCTTGGGATTTTGAATGACCAATTCAAGTATTGTATTTTCTACTTCTTTAGATATTTCATTGGGCATTTTGGGCTTAGCTCTCTCTTTGTCCTTTAGTCCCTCAACACCACATTCTTTGTATCTTTCGTACCATTTATAGTATGTAGTTCTGGATACACCAAACAATTTGCATGTTTCTGAAACATTTCCTGTCTTTATGCCATGCATAATGATTAAATATCTACTATTTACATCCTTATCCTTCATACAACCACTCCTAATTGTTTCATTTTTAACAATAGGGTATAAAAAAATATTAGTTACTTATATTATACATCACTGCCAAAATTTTTTCACAGAAAAAGAAGGAAAAGCATGGTAGCTTTACCATGCTTTATGCAATCACTTTTTTTATAGCTTGTAATATTTCATTCCAATTCTCTTCGTCAACATTTTCAGCGAGTAATCCTAAGTCTTCTGTAAGCACTATACGGTATTTTGGCATTATTAAATTTTTGTTTCCTGCACAATAAGACCAGCGATTGCCAAATATTTTGCAGAAATTTATCTTGGTCCCATACTCTTTATATATATAATCTGCTATATCATTTAATTCATCCTCTAAGGATTTATCTTTACTTATTTTTAGTAGTTCTTTATAAATACACATCTCTCTCTCCATCCGAAATCCTCTCATAATATTCATCAAATTTTTCTATCAAATTATGTTGCTTATAAAAAGGCATAGATTTAATCTCTTCAATTTCTTTTAATATCAGCTGCTCTCCTACTATCTTTGTTTCTTCAGAAGCATAATCGTCAAGATATTCTCTAAATGTAAGCACTGCATTTAACTTGCAAAATTTTCCTTCAGTACAATTTCTTAATAAGCACATTATTTTATCTCCAGTTCTTCCACATCTATATCCCGCCGTACAAAATGAAGTAATCATGCCTTCTTGTGCAAGTTCCCTTATGACATCATCCAATTTTCTTGTATCTCCAAGCATAAACTGTTGTTTATCCTGTCTCTGCATATTGGGTGCTTCACTATAACCACCAATATCAATTTTAGTCGATGCATCCATTTGAGTACATCCTACTTTAATAGCCTCTCTTCTCACTTCTGGTCTTTCTCTAGCTGTTACAATCAAACCAGTATAAGGAACCGATAGACGCAATACAGTAACTAGTTTTTTAAAATCATCATCATTAACTAAATATTTTGATTGAGTACTAAAATCCGAACCAATGGCAGGAGTCATTCTAGGAAAAGAGATAGTATGTGGTCCAACTCCACCAAATTGTCTTTCCAAATCAATAGTATGATACATTAATCCCATAACTTCAAAGCGCCAATCATATAGCCCAAACAATGCACCTATTGCTACATCATCAATTCCAGCATCTAAAGCTCTATGCAATGAATACAATCTCCACAAATAATTTGCTTTTGGCCCTGCTGGATGCAATTTCTTATATAGTTCATGATTATATGTTTCTTGGAAAACTTGATACGTGCCAATTCCTACTTCCCACAATTTATGCAAATCTGCTATGGACATTGGTGCAGCATTTACATTTACTCTTCTAATATTGCCATATCCATTTTTACCTTTCTTTTTAACACTATATACTGCTTTAATTGAATCAGCCATATAATCGACATCCGAAAGTGGATGTTCACCATATACTACAATCATTCTCTTGTGTCCTTCGTCAATAACAGCTTCTGTTTCTCTTCTTATCTCTTCCATGTTTAAAATTCTTCGTTTTTCCTCTGGATTTTCTTTTCTGAATCCACAATATATACAACTATTAACACAAAGATTGCTACAATATAATGGTGCAAAAAAAACAATTCTATTATCATATACTTTATGTTTCACTTCATTTGCAGCTTCGTACATCTCCTCCCACAATTCCTCATCCTCTACATTTAATAATGCAGCTGTCTCGTCTGGCTCTAATCTAGTTATTGAAAGAGATTTTTGTATTATGTCTCTTATAAATTTTTTATCTGGTTTTTTATTGTTAAGTAGTTTTTCATGGATTGCTTCTTCATCAATAAAATCTTTCCCCTTAACTAAATACTTGTCAATCTCATCTTGCTTTACTACTTGTTCTGCCCATTTACTAGGCTCTAATCTTGACATTTTTCTACCTTCTCCCTATAAAAATTTATATTTATTAAAAATCAAAAAAACTTTCCATGGAAGGAAAGTTTTCTATGCAAAACAAATCACAAATCTTTTCCCTTCACAAATCAGAACAATCTTCTTTGTAAGGTCAAAAATATCATATTATTAAACAAATCATTAAAGAATTCTCTCTAATAGTTTGAATAATTGAAATTTTCACTTGTTTTACTTCATTTTATCAATTAGTTTAAATCTTGTCAAGAAACAAAAAACAGGGTTGCTGCTTTAAAGCAACAACCCCGTCCCTATATTCTTATTATTTAAAGAAGTTTACATCTGGATTTTTCATATCTAATACATTCTTAACTCTCATTCCTATTATAGGTAAGTATTGTGGATGTGTTAGAATATAGAATTGTTCATCTTCTATAGCTTGGAATACGCTCATTCCAATGCTATCAATTGGTATTCCTGTAGTTATGACATGTGTGTTTTTTATATATCCTTCCTTATAGGATTCACTTTGATAATATGGGTCTTCCCAGTCAATTTTGAACTTTTCTGGTCTTCTCTTATCACAGTTATGCAAATCTGTTTGAACAAATCCTGGACAAAATACTGACATCTTTATCTTGGAGCCTTTTTCTTGTAATTGATAATTTACAGCTTCAGAAAGTCCTATATTGCCATGTTTAGTCATAAAATATGTTGGTGCTCCTGGACTAGTAATAAGTCCTGCCACACTTGCAGTGTTGACTATATGACAATCTGTATTTTGTTTTTCCATGATAGGTATAAATACCCTTAATCCATATGCTACACTGTATAAATTTGAATGAATTATATAATCTATATCATTTATTGGCAATTCCCAAATAGCTCCCATGACAGATACTCCAGCATTGTTAAATAAAATATCTACTTGGCCATATTTGTCTATAGTCTTTTTAGCCAACATTTCCATATCACTATATTCAGTTACGTCCATATATACAGTCATAAAATCTGCATTTAGGCCTTTAAATTCACTTTCTACTCTATCTAAACCTTCTTTATCAATATCTGCTATAACTACTTTCATTTCTCTTTTTGCAGCTTCCTGTGCCAATGCATGACCTATACCATTGGCTCCGCCAGTCACAACAGCTACTTTGCCTTTGAATTCCTTCATCTAAACTACCCCCTTTTATTCTAATGTATATGCCTTGTCGAAACCTGTTTGTACTGCGTCATAAACTTTTCCTGGTCTTTGAGAATCTCCAAGAATTCTTACATTCTTAAAGTTCTTTTCTACATCCCCTACAAATTCATTTACTTGAGGACGTACTCCCAAGGACAATACTACGCAATCTGCATCCATAGTCATTTTAGTGTTGTCATAAGTGTTTAGTAGATGAATTTTTCCTTCTTCAACTGCAACTAATTGTCTTCTTGTGTACATTTTTACTCCATACTTCTTAAGTCTAGTAGTTACATCATATAGTACTGGAGCATGTACACCAGGTCCTATATTTTTTTGCATTTCTATGACTTCTACTTCATTGCCTTTTTCAGCTAAATATTCAGCTGTTTCAAGTCCAGTCATTCCTGAGCCAGCAACTACAATTTTCTTTCCTCTTATGTCCATCTTTTTATCTAGTACATCTGTTGCTATCACCACATTTTCTCCATGAATTCCTGGCATTTCTGGAACTATAGCATTTCCACCCATAGCTACAAATACTGCATATGGATTTAAAGCCTTTAAGTCTTCAATAGTTGGTGCACAATTTAGTCTTATATCTACTCCCAATTGTCTTATCTGATATTCCATATTATTTACTAGAGCTTTCAATTTGTCTTTGCATGGTGGAATACTTCCTAGATATACACTTCCTCCTAGATGGCCTTTCTTTTCGAACAATACTACCTTAAATCCTCTTACAGCTAATACTCTTGCTGCTTCCATTCCAGCAGGTCCTCCACCAATGACTGCCACTACTCTTCCATCTCCATCTTTTTCATAATGAGCATATTCCCCTTCATATCCAAGTCTTGGGTTTACAGCACATTCTACTGTTTTGGCATTCATTACTTGTTCTATACAGTGCAAGCAAGATATACAAGGTCTTATTTCTTTTTCTCTGCCTTCCATAGCTTTCTTTCCAAATTCAGGATCAGCTAATTGAGCTCTACCCAATGCTATAAAGTCACAACTTCCTTCTGCCAACAATTTTTCAGCTACTTCCGGAGTTTTTACATTGTTACAAGCTATAACTGGAATTTTTACACTTTTCTTTATTCCTTCAGCTAAATGTTTTTTCCATCCTTCAGGATAGGAAACTGGTTCTATAATAGTTACTGCTGATTCATAAGTTCCTGAACTTACATTTATAGAATCTACTCCTATACTTTCTAAATATCTAGCCATCTTTATAGCTTCTTCTTGACTGATTCCACCTTCTACAAATTCATCTCCATCAATTCTCACACTGATTGGAAAATTTGGTCCACAGATATGTCTTATACCTAAAATAATTTCTGTAACAAATCTCATTCTATTTACAAAACTTCCACCATATTTATCTGTTCTCTTGTTTGTCAATGGACTCATAAATTGGCCTATCAAATATCCATGAGCACCATGAAGTTCTACACCGTCTATTCCAGCTATTTGTGCAATTTTAGCTCCAGCTACAAATTTCTTTACAAGTCCTTCTACTTCTTCTGTTGTCATCTCTCTTGGCATTTCCCCTATAGTCTTACAAGTTATTGCACTTGGTGCAGCAATTTGTCTTCCTTCAATAAGTCTACTGTGAGACTGTCTTCCTGGATGATGAAGTTGCAAGAATATCTTTGTATCATATTTGTGAACTGCTCTTGCCAATCTTTCTAGTCTTGGAATTTGATTCGCATTTGTAGCACACAATTGATTTGGTGTTCCTACACCTGTTTCATCATCAATTCTAGTTATTTCTGTGATTATGAGACCACAGCCACCCTTTGCTCTTTCTTCGTAGTATTTAATCATTCTGTCACTTGCTTCACCTGTAGATGAGGCCAAAGAAGTTCCCATAGCAGGCATAACTATTCTGTTTTTTAAAGTCAATCTTCCAATTTGGCCTTTTTTAAATAGATAATTGTATTCCATCATAAGCACCCCCGTTATTTATTTAACGTTCTTATATATTACTTTAATACAATGAAACTCCATTTTCTATAGGCCTCAAATACAATAATTCTTGCTTTTTTTGTGCATCATGCACTATAATAATTACAAAGGGGGAAAACGCTATGGCTATAAAACTTATTGATGTTTATAACAATCTCAAAGATTGTTCAAAAACCTTGTATTCAAGGCAAAATGGTGAAGAATTTCTCGTTGATTCAGAATTGTTGAGTAATGAAATAAGTATTTTACGGAAAAACATACTATATGTATGTGAAGCTTCGGTTTTAAATGAAATGAATGTGGAAAATATTCCCAAATGCAATTTGTTGATATTAAAAGATGAGGAATATGATTTAGAAAAACTTATAAATAGAAAAATAAGTATTATAGAATGTGATTCTAATACAGAATTCCAAGAGTTGTTCGATAGTATAAAAGATATGTTCTTAAAAGACTATATGCTATTGGACAGTTCAGCCATATTGTTAGATGCCCTCATAAAAGAAAAAGGACTTAAATACATTGTAAATATTAGTTCTGAAATATTTGAAAATCCTGTAATACTCATAGATTCAGGATTCAAAGTATTAGCTCATTCAGATGTAGAAGAAATAACAGAGCCCTTCTGGCTCAACAATATAAATATGGGCTATTGTTCCTATGAGTTCATCTCTGCAGTGAAAAAGATAAAATCCTTCCAAAGCTCTCCAAATACCAATGAACCCTTTATAGTCATCTGCCCTGAGAGTCCTATACGAAAACTAGTCAGCAAAGTAATTATAGATGGAAACTCTGTAGGTTCTGTCATTATTCTAGAATCTAATGAAAAGTTTACAGACAATACTTATGAAGTGATAAAACTTTTGAGCAATGTCATCTCGGAAGAACTAAAAAAAGACCAAGTTTACAGAAATTTAAATGGACTTATGTATGAAAATTTAATTGTTGATGTATTAGAGAAAAGTGTTGCTGATGAAAAAACCCTCAAAGAAAGAATGAAATCTGCAAATTGCAACTTTGGAGACAATTTGTATCTACTGGTAGCTGAAATATCTAGTTACAATACTACAAATGCTCCTTCCAATTATTTAAAACAATCTTTAGAACAAATATTTGCTGAACACAAATCTCTGTTTTATAAAGACCATATATTGATATTGGTGGATTTGAAAAAAGACTCTTCTATAAGCCCCGATACAAAGAAAAGACTTGTAGATTTTCTTGAAAAGCACGATATAACACTGGCTGTAAGTTCTAATTTTCACAATATTCTAGATATAGGAAACTCCTATAAACAGTGCAAAGATACTTTGGAATTGGTCTCAAAACTAAATCTAAATGGGAATGTATTTTTCTATGAAGATTTTAAATTCTACCATCTCTTGTGCAATACCAATCCAAATATAAACCTTTTGAACTTCTGTAGTGATGGACTATTGAAACTCATTGACTATGACAAAGAAAACAACACGGAATATTTTAAAACCCTAAAGGCCTATATTGCTGCAGATAAAAATGCTGTACAAACTGCAAAAAATATGTATATTCATAGAAATACTATAAACTATAGGCTAAACAAGATAAAAGAAATTTCAAATTTAGATTTGGACAATGGAGATGAGATTTTTAGACTTACTATGTCCATGAAGATATTGGAATTCAGTGAACAACACTAGAAAACTGTGGGGACGGGATTGTTCTTTTAAATAACAATTCCGTCCCCACAGTTTAAGATTAATGAGTTTGTCCTTCTGAAACTTTTATGTCTTCTTTGTTTTCTACTACTGCTTCAATAGCAAGAGTTAGAGCTTTGATGATATCGTTTAAATTCATACTTGCTGTAGCTCTTTTGTCAATTACTTGTTCTGGAAGGAATGGAACATGAATAAATCCACCCTTTATATTTGGATATTTTTTGTCAATCAAATAATGTAGCCCATACATGATGTGATTGCATACATAAGTTCCAGCAGTATTTGATATACTAGCAGGTATACCACCTTCTCTTATTTTTTGTACCATAGCTTTTATAGGGAGCTCTGAGAAATATGCTGGTTCTCCATCTCCAAATATTGGTTCATCTACTGGCATATTTCCCTCATTGTCCCCTATAGGTGCATCGCTTATATTTATAGCTACTCTTTCAACTGTCATGTCAAATCTTCCACCAGCTTGCCCTACACATATGACAACATCGGGATTTTCTCTTTCTATAGCTTCGTCTAATTTTTTTATAGATTTTCTAAATACTGTAGGAATTTCTACTTTGACAATTTCTGCTCCAGCAATTTTACTATCTAATCTCTTTACTGCCTCATAAGCAGGGTTTATGCTTTCCCCACCAAATGGATCAAATCCAGTAACTAATATTTTCATTTTTAAACCTCCTTAAAATGCCCAAACTAGCATGAGTACTATGTGTATAATTAAAAGTATCAATGCTATTGGTGCTTGAGTTTTCATGACTCTATTTTTATCTTTTATTTCAAGTATTGCTGTAGGTACTATATTGAAATTTGCTGCCATAGGAGTGAGTGGTGTAACCGCATTCTCAAAGAAAGAGCTGCTGATATTGTTCTTATGACCATATAAATTGATAATATCTTTCCAATAGGCCAATGATTGGCAATGCGACAAAGAATACTGTCATATAACGATTTGTCACAAAAGCCTCTCCTCCCTCCATTGTTTTTATTTTCAATTAATTTAAATATATAATATGTGGGAATTCATTTCTGTATACTAGACTACAATTTCACTTCCATTTTATATATTTTTCTAAATTTTCTATATCCCTAATGACTATTTCACCGCTCACAATGTCTATAATCTTTTCATCTTTGAATTTCTTCAATGCTCTAGTCACTGTCACCCTTGAGCAACCTATGAGTTTAGCAATTTCTTCATGAGTAAACCTTTCATTTATCTTTTTGCCTTGATCAATCTCTTCTCCTTCTTGATAATACAATCTAATAAGTGTATCTGCCACCTTGCCAACCGAATCACTAAATGCCATATTAGCCATTTGAAACATGACTATTCTAAACTTCCTTGTAATACTGTGGATTATATCTCTATAAATATGAGGGTCCTCAAGGAGTATTTCTTCAACTATTCTTTCATCTAATATAGATATAGTACTATCTTCTAGAGCTTTTGTCACGAGCTTGGATTCTCCACCAGAAAAATAGTCCATTTCCTTAAATATTTCCCCTCCTTGAAGTAGATAAAGAATTTTTTCCTCTCCTTCCATACTGTAAATAGACTGTTTGAGATTACCACTCATTACAATACATATTACATCCCTACCGTTCATCTTAATCAAACTATTTTTAGGATATTTTCTCATCTCCCCCCTTTTCCCAATTTCTAAAAATGAGCTTCTCATTTTTTCTTGCCGCTCTAAATCAAAATACTCATCATACATCCCTTTCACCTCCAAATATTTTATATTATTTATATTATATCCTAGAAAAATACGAGTAAGCATAAAAAATTAAACCCTTGAAGAAAAAAATCTTCAAGGGTTTTTGGTTCTCGTTTATTCTGCAGGAATTAAATGTATTCCTTCTTTATTAAACTTAATATACACCTTTTCACCAATTGAATATGTTTTGCTAGTAAATCTATTTAAACTATCGACTATAATTTTATCATATTCTTGAACTGATAAGGTATATCTTAAAATATTACCTAAATTCGACACTTTCTCTACTATTGCCTCTACTCCTCCTTTCTCAAAATATATTTCTTCAGGCCTTATCATGACTTCTATTTCTCTTTTCCCCTTGTATTCTGCTGGAATTTCTATTTGTTGGCCTAGTAGCTCTACATACTGGAAGCTTTCTCTTTTAATTGGAAGATTAAATATATTTGCTTGTCCAATAAAGTTAGCTACAAAAGAATTTAAAGGTTTATGGTATAATTCATATGGTTTTGCAATCTGCTGTACTTTTCCATCCTTCATAACCACTATTCTATCTGCTATAGCTAAAGCTTCTTCTTGATCATGTGTTACATATATACTAGTTATACCTAGCTCTTTTTGAATAGATTTTATCTCTTCCCTCATACTAGTTCTAAGCTTTTCATCTAAATTGCTTAGAGGTTCGTCAAACAACAAAAGCTCTGGTTTTATTATTAAAGCTCTTGCCAAAGCTACTCTTTGCTGTTGACCACCACTTAAATGCTGTATTTTCCTGTGTTTGTATTCTTTTAAATTTACTCTTTCCAACATATCTTCGACTAAAAAATCTATTTCCTTGTTGCTCATTTTTCTAATTTTTAATCCATATGCTACATTTTCATATACAGACATATGAGGGAAAAGGGCATAGTTTTGAAAAACTAAAGCTGTATTTCTCTTTTGTGGAGGAAGACTCGAAATGTCCTTGTCATCTACCAATATTTTACCACTATTATGAGGAATTAATCCTGCAGTTATCCTCAACAATGTAGTTTTTCCACAACCAGAAGGCCCTAATAGAGCAATTAATTCACCCTTATCAACAGAAAAATTAATATTATCCAATGCTTTTACATTGTCATAGTACTTGCAAATATTTTCAAATAGAATTTTCACCTTTATCCCTCCTCATTTTAAATATATTGTCTAAATTAAAAATTAGATAAAATAGTCCTAAAAAAGCAAGGCTAGTAAAGGATAACAACAAAGACATAGCTGCGGCTGCACCTATTGTATAACCATATGTTGAAAGAAAAATCATCTGAACCGCTACCTTATTGCTAGGTATCATCAATAAAATTATAGCACCTAATGTTACCATCCCGGAGCTAAAATTCTTCATAAAAGAATTTACAAATGCCGGTTTAAGTTGGGGCAATGTTATCCAAGCAAAAGTTCCTATTTCACCCATTCCTAAGTTAAAAGAAGCTAATTCCATACTTGGATCTATATGAGAAAGCAATGCATATCCAGTTCTTAACCCTACATTCATAAACCTAGTGATACATATTATATATATTACGATTTTAGTCCCAATCAAAACTAAAGGTTCTTTGTTGAATGTTGTTAAATATGCCATCCCATACAATATTCCTGGCACAGCTGCTGGCAAAGTAGCTATAAAATCGATAATTTGAGATGTTTTAAAATTCTTTCTATACATCAAATAGGACAAAAATACTCCCAACAATGAGGATATAGAAGCTGATACAAGTGCAAGTTTAATACTGTTTCCAAAAGCACTAAAATCTCTTGTAAATATGGCCTTAAAATGATCTAATGTAAATGTGTAATCATGTCCCCATTGGACTGTAAAACCACCCATAACTATAAATAAATACTTTACACAAATCAACAGTATATATAGCATAGTTATTGCTATTAATATATATTTTACAAACTTATTAATTCCTTTATATTCAATGTCTTCAGAACTAATCCTATCTGAAAAGTATAATCTTTTACTCACAACATATTTTTGTAGCATAAAAGCTAATAAGCAAGGGAGCAATAGAAGAGTTCCCAACAAAGCACCTGTTCTCAAATCAAATAACCCAGTTATTTCAATATAAAGTTGAGCTGCTAAGGTTCGATAAGATCCTCCTATAATTATAGGGGTGCTAAAGTCTGCCATGGATGATAAAAATATCAATAAGCTGGTATTTGTTATTTCTGGCAACATGGTTCTAAATGTTATAGTCTTAAACACGTCCCATTCACTAGCTCCCATGTTTCTAGCAGCTTCTTCTAAACTTGGATTGATTTTGTCTATAGCACTAGATATGAGTATATAAGCTAAGGAGATTAGACCTAAGGACTGCATGATTACTATCCCCTTAAATCCAAAAGGACTTATGGACAGACCTAACAATTTGTTGGTAATGAGTCCCCTTTTCCCAAATAACATTATATATGCAATACTACCTACAAAAGGTGGATTTATTAGTGGAGTTAGCATTAAAATTCTCAATAGTTTTCTACCTCTAAAATTGATTCTCTTCAATGTTAAAGCTGCAATAAAGCCAATTGTAGTAGAAATAATAGTCGTAGTTATGGATAAAAGCAAACTATTATTCAAAAGTTTAAGACCATTGTTCAATTTTTCATGAGAAACTTGAAAAATACTATTTTTATCAACACTGTAGATTATTATATTTAGCATAGGATAAAGTATAAAACAAATTAAAAGTATACTTATCAGTATATATATTATTTTAACAAAAGTTGTCGGTTTATTTTTTTCCAAATCTATCACCTATGATATCTAATATTTTGCCTACTTAAATGAAATTTGCATGTAGAAGATTAAAGTCTTACTACATGCAAACTATTATTTTCTATCTACCTTTTTCTTGCAACAAACTGTTCCATTTCTCAATTATTGCATCTCTGTTTTCTGCTCCAACTTTAAAATCTGATGGGAACAATTTTACATCTTTTATATCAACTATACCTTCTGGCATTTCTACATCTTCTCTAGCAACTGCTGCATGTCTTATCTTTGCAATTTGTTCCATTCCTCTTTTTGATAATAGCCATTCAACTAAAATTTTAGCAGCTTCTTCATTTTTTGAACCTTTTACTACTGCTACTGGTTGAGGCCACCATCCTGTCCCATCTGTTGGATAAACTAGTTTTACAAAATCATATTGTTCTTCTAATTCTCTATCCCCATCACTTGGATTGATACCAACTATTGCTTCACCATTTATAACATTTTGAGAAGGTCCGCCACCCTTTGGTGTAAAGAAAGGTACTTGGTCCATTAATTTGCTAATGTATTCCCAACCTTCTTCTTCTCCTTTACTTTGAAGAATAGCTGAAACTATATTATATGCAGTTCCTGAAGAAGCTGGGTCTGAAAGAGATACTTCGCCTTTTAAACCTTCTTGTAGAAGATCATCCCATGTTTCAGGCATTTTCAATCCTCTTTCTTCAATTAAATCTTTGTTAACGACTAAATTAACCAATGTTAAAGATGTTCCATACCAGTATCCATCTTTATCTTTCATATTGTCTGGTATGTTCTTGCCTTCTATAGAATCATAAGGCAAAAGAACATCATTACTTGCTGCATCTATAAATGCATCTGCCCCACCTGTAAACCATACATCGGCAATAACTGTATTTGCTTCTTTTTCATTTTTTAACCTTTGTAAGATTTCGCCATTACTCATAACTAAGCTTTCAACTTTTATTCCCGTATCTTCATAAAAAACATCACAAATAGGAGCTACAATATCAGCAACACAATATACATTAAGGGTTACATCTTTGTATTTTTCTTTATCAAAGTTTTCGAAATCTATTGCTTCTGTAGTTTCTTCTTTAATTTCTTCTGCAGTTTCTGGTTCAGTTTGTTCAGTTTTCCCACAAGCTGTTAGTGACAAAATCAAGACCAAAGCTAAAATTAGTGATAAAATTCGTTTAGACAATTAAAATTACCTCCTCAATTTTATTATTATGTATATTTTTTCAACATCACAGTAAAAACTATAATAGAAAAAATTCATAGTTACAACTAATATAAACAATTTTTATAGTCATAAAAATACTCATTTATTTTATCTATAAGTACGAAAAAACCCTTGAAGAAAAAAATCTTCAAGGGTTTTTGGTTCTCGTTTATTCTGCAGGAACAAGTATTTTTTGTCCTGGGAATATCAAGTTTGGATTTTTAAGTTTGTTGTATTCAGCTAATCTTTGCCAAGTTGTACTAAATTTCTTTGCTATTCTCCACAATACATCGCCAGGTTTTACAACATAGGATTTTTCTTTTGCTTCTTTGCCAGGTACAACAACTGGTTTTTCTTCCTGTTTACCTTCTACAACAGTCATTCTACCTTCAACCTTCTTGTCTATAGTTCCTAATTCCTTGATATATTCCATAACTATTTCATCAAGGCCTGGGTATTCTGCCAACACTTTCCCGTCTTTAAGCATTTCATATCCGTCTCCACCTGCAGCCATGAAGTCATTTGTAGCAAGTTTATATGTTCTATTTATATCCAATGGTTTTCCACCTATCATTACATCAGATATTCTCTTACCTGCTTCTTTTGAAGGATCTAGCTTAAATATCATTCCACCTACTTGTGGAAATCCTCCTGCTAGCTCTGGATATGATACTACACCATGTTCCAATGCATTTAGTATATCAATTCCTTTTACTTCTTTTAGAACTAGATAGTTTCCAAATGGTAGGACTTTGATTACATCGCCTTTTGTTATATCTCCAGTTTCTATGGAAGCTCTGATTCCACCACCATTTGTAATGGCTAGCTCTGCACCGCCTGCCTTTATCATTGCATCTGTTATGATGTTTGCAAGATTTGTTTCTCCGCCTCTTACTTGTTCTCTTTCACCATCAAGTTTAACTGCTGTCTTTCCTACCAATACTGATAGTACTTCTTCATTTGCCTTGTCAATTTCTTCTATCAATGCTTTAATTTCTTCATCTTCTTTTGTTTCAGCAGCTTGTTCTTTAGTGAATAAGCTTGCAGTTTTGTTAACAATCTTTCCATCTTTAAATTCCACATTTACTATACCTAAATTCTTGTCATATTCACCAGTTTGAACAATCAATGTATCTCCTACTACTTTTCCATTTTCTAATACTGTGTGGCTATGACCATCAACGATTAGGTCTATTCCCTTTACTTTTGCTGCTACATCGGAACTCTTTACATCACTTTCTTCATCTAATCCCACATGGGATAAAGCTATGATCATATCAACTTTTTCTTTCTTCAATTCTTTTACCATTTCTTCTGCTACTTTGACAGGATCTTCTATATTTACTCCTTCAGTATTCTTTGGATTTGATTTGTATTTTGTTTCTGGAGTAGTCAAACCAAATATACCTATTTTTATACCGTCTACTTCTTTTATTGTATAAGGTTTTAAATCCCTTGTTCCATCTTCTTTAACTACATTGGCAGCTACTATTGGGAATTCTGTCTTCTCTGATAATTCTATTAATCTATCGTATCCATAGTTAAAGTCATGATTTCCTGGAACCATTACATCATATCCCATGGCATTCATTACCTTAACAATACTATCACCCTTTGAAACAGTAGCTATTGGAAGTCCATGTAGTGTATCTCCTGCATCTAGTAATAAAGTATTTGGATTTTCACTTCTCAATTCTTTTACTTTTGTTGCTATTTTGGCAAATCCCATTCCATCATAATCTCCTTCTTTTAGTCTGGAATGAGTGTCATTTGTATGAACTATTGTGATTTCCTTTGGAACTTCAATATTATGTTTCTTTAGAAGTTCTTCTGGAATCTTGCCTTGTTTTGCTAATTCATAGATGTTTAATGATTTCGTATTGACACTTCTGCCATCTTCTGATTTTGGTATTTCAATCTTTCCATCTTTAACTTGCTTTATAACATAATCTCTAAGAGGACTATTTAAATCTGCTCCAATGATTTCCCAGTTGTTATCAACTTTTGGTTCTATAGTCCCTTTTTCTCTAATATAGTCTGCAATATAGCTTCTTAAAGATTTTGGATCAGAATTAAAGTATGGTTCTCCACTTATAATTCCTTCATTCTTAAGTCCATCATATCTGTAATTATTTAGAGCTAGTTTAAATTTGTCATCATCTTTTACAGCTTTTCCTTTAAATTTAAGATCAACTATTCTTTGTCCCGCTGGTTTAGATATATCAATTTTATAATCTACTCCTTGGAACATATCATATTTGTATCCTCTTATATTTTCATTGAAACTTATAGTTAAATCACCATCTTTGTAAGTGTTGTAATATGCTGCTGACCATTCCATATAATTTTTGAGTTCTTTCCCAGTTATCTCAACACCTAACAAAGTATTTGGATACTTGTAAATATCAAATATACTTGCATAAGTTATATCACCTTTTTTAAGATTTGAAGTTGATTTAAACAATGCTGCTGCAGAAATATCTGCCCCTGTATACTTAAGTTGTACATCGTTTATAAGATCTATAACAGCAGTATCTCTTATATAGCCTTCTGGTATATCATCTAATTCATTCACTGGTTGGAAATCTTCTTTTGCAGTTCCTATTACTTCAGTAATGAAAGCTAATGTGTTTTCATGATATTTTTTCGCATGTTTTATGACTTCCTCTGAAGCTTCATAGTCTTTTACTTCTATGATATTTGATTTGCTATCTGCAACTTTCCATGTGTTTTTATCTTTTTTAAGTTTTAAATCAAATCTAACTACTTGTCTTCCACCATCTCTTGCTCCACCTACTACAGTGTTTCCTACTTTTTCATTTACTGTTCCATGAGTATGACCAACTAATATAGCTGCAATTTCTGGACATTTTTCAATTACTTCTTTTACTCCATCATTCCCATATTCTTCATCTAGTCCAGCATGAGCTGTAGCTATAATTATATCTACTTTTTCCTTTTCTTTTAATTCTTTAACAGCTTTTTGAGCTGCAACTGCCATATTATCAAATTTAAGTTCTGTAACTTTTGAAGCATCCCATCTTGGTATATTAGGATTTGTAAGACCTAGTATTCCAACTTTAACTCCTGCTACTTCTTTTACTATGTATGGTTTTGTAAGGTATGAACCATCTTTTTTGTAGGTAGCATTTGCTGCAAGTATTGGAAATTCTGCTTCTTTCTCCATCTTTTTAATAAGATCAATTCCAAAATTGAACTCATGATTTCCTAATGTCATGACATCATAGCCCATTAGATTCATGATATCAATCATTGGATGTGTTTCATCTAATTTTGTATTATATAAATCATCTGTAAGAATAGTTCCTTGAACCATATCTCCATTGTCTAGAAGAATAGTATTTGGATTTTCTTCTCTTACCTCTTTAACTACTGAGTAAACCTTTGCAAGCCCTAAATCATCTTTTTCTTTTCCATCTTCATAAGACCAATTATAAATATTGCCATGAACATCTGTTGTTCCAAGTACAGTAATGTTCACAGCATCTCCTTCACTGGCAAATGCTATATCTTGTAGCGGTGCTACAAGTATACCTAGTACTAATGCAAAGGATA
Organism: Sporanaerobacter acetigenes DSM 13106; assembly: GCF_900130025.1. Classification (NCBI taxonomy): domain Bacteria; kingdom Bacillati; phylum Bacillota; class Tissierellia; order Tissierellales; family Sporanaerobacteraceae; genus Sporanaerobacter; species Sporanaerobacter acetigenes. The sequence continues at coordinate 452,464 of NZ_FQXR01000002.1, forward strand.
AAATAATACTAAACAGTTTTTTGTTTTTGAAACTCATTTTTATGCCCCCTTGTTTTATTTATTAATTTAATATACTTTCTTAATAAAGTATTTCTTCTACAGATACATGAAAAAATCCTCTTTTATTTCTAAAATGTATTAAAAAAGCTTCAAGATTGTTACTAATATATAAACTTTGGGTTAATTATTTAAGTCCCTTTTATAACTATTTACCAAACTATAAGATTAATCAAACAATTTCTTCAAATTTATATCATATGGTGCTCTCACTATACCCTTTTCCGTAATTATGCCTGCGATTAATTCATGAGGCGTTACATCAAATGCTGGATTGAACACCTTTACATCTGAAGGAGCTGTTTGTTTTCCAAATCCGCATATTATCTCTTCTCTATCTCTTTCTTCTATAACGATATCTTCTCCAGTAGCTGTGTTTAAATCTATAGTAGTAGTTGGACCTGCTATGTAAAATGGAATATTGTGTGCCTTGGCAAGTAATGCTACACCATAAGTACCAATTTTGTTGGCTACATCTCCGTTGGCAGCAACACGATCGCAACCTACTATGACTACATCAATCCATCCCTTTGCCATAACCATTGCAGCCATATTGTCTGTGATAAGAGTTACATCTACGGAAGCTTCATTTAATTCAAAAGCTGTAAGTCTTGCTCCTTGAAGTAGGGGTCTTGTCTCATCAGCAAATACTTTTATATTCCATCCCTTTTCCTTGGCAAAATAAATTGGTGCCAAAGCTGTCCCATATTTAGAAGTAGCCAATACTCCTGCATTGCAATGAGTCAAAACAGTTGAGCCATCTTTTAGCACATGAGCACCATTTTCTCCAATTTTCCTGCAAATTTCTTCGTCTTCTCTCTGGATGGAAATAGCTTCATTTTCTAATATCTTCTTTATTTCTTCCACTGGCTTTTCCTTGTTCTCCAAGGCCTTTTTCTCCATTCTATTTAATGCCCAAAATAGATTTACTGCTGTTGGTCTTGAAGAAGAAAGATATTCAGTGACCTTTTTTAATTCTTTATAGAAACTGTCGAAATCAATTTCTTTTAAATCCGCTATACCCAATACAACTCCATAAGCCGCTGCAATTCCAATAGCTGGAGCTCCTCTAACTTTCAATTTCTTTATAGCGTCAAAACATTCCTCCACTGTTTCAATAGCTATTATCTCATTTACTGTTGGCAATTTGGTCTGGTCTATAATATAAACCTTCCCATCTCTATACTCAATTGTCCTTAGCATATCATTCTCTCCTTTCCAGCAGAGGGACGTCATTTCGTTTGGCTGGATGTTTCCCATCCAGCCAAACGAAACGTCCCCGTGGCTGCTTTTGTTATATAGATATATTATACTATATTTTTGTGTTTTCATTTATATATGTGTAATTTGCAACTATTGATTCTAATTTTAATTCAATTTCAATTAAATCTTTATCCTCATGGTATGCTTTAACTTCGACATCTCCTATTTTGCCTTCAAAAGGTATTTTATTTTCCTTAAAAATCATATCTGAAATTTTTCCATCTAAAATTGTATTTAAACACTCCGCTTTCTTATCATCACCAAAGAAAAAATCCTCTTCACTCATTATTACTCGCTGAATAAGCCTAACACCATACTCTTTAGATTCATTTGTTGATATTAATATTACTTTATCTTCTTGAAATTCCAATTTAGTATTAAATAATATTTTAAACCATTTTTTATATAAAAATTTTTTCAAGGTATTAAAGTAATAACCATAATATACTATATTGAAGAATCCCGATAACAGCCCACATAAACTAATTATTAAAGCATACACCCTAAAAACTACTAGCAACATTATAATTCTTGTTATTGCAAGTACAACTAGTATAAAAGAAATTATTAATGCAAACTTTCTTGGATAATTTTTTTTTATATTACATAGACCAACTATCCCAAGCAATACCATTATAATAGTAGATATTAAATAATAATAATCTGGCATAATAATCGCGTCTATACAGCCTAAACATCCAACTATAATTAAAAAATAAGACAACATTTTTATAACAGTAACTTTTCCTTCTGAATTTACAATTTTCCCAAAATTAATTTTTTCTTTTACATTCATATCCTAAAAACCCCCTTTAATAACCTCAAAAATAAGAAAAATATATAAATACTATAAACATAAGTTAAATATACTACTACTTTTTTGGCAAATCAATATATTTTAAGTAAAGACACTAATCCAGCTTTTTCAAGCCTAGTATTAGCAATTGACATGGTCTTTCTACTTTACTTTTATCAGTATTAACTATCAAGTTTAAGGTTTTGTTCAATATATTTTGTAATACTTTGCATTACTCTGTCAGCAGCTTTCTTGCTTTTAACATATATGTTACAGTTGTTTGCATATCTTGCAAATTTTAGACTTCTTTTAGTGAGTTATTTATCAAGCTCATTTTGCATTATATTGCTGAGTAAGGGCGATAAATTTTCACCTTGTGGTACTCCTAATGTTGTTGTATTTACAACTCCATTAATCATTTCAGTCCTTCCTAAATGTATACACGAGACCTTGCCACCGACTTCCTTCAGATTACATCTCACAATGGATGCCCATGCTAGACACACAAAAACGAACAGATAGCTATACTCTATCTGTTCGTTTTTGATTTTATATTATGAACTTTTGCAGCAGTAAAACTACTCTTCTATTTGCTCTTCAATTGGTTGTGTAACTATTGGATTTTCTGGTTCTACTTCAGTTTCTTCAACTATGCCATTCGTTCTATTGACGTTTATAGTCTTTACAGTTTCATTTCCTGCAAAATCAATTAATTTAACTGTTATAGAATTGTCTCCTTCTTTTAATGGAACCTCTACTGTTATAGTCTCATCTACTGGATGTACGTCCGAACTAAGTTCCATGCCATCAAATCTAAATTCTTCACTATCTCTTACATATAGTAGAAGGAATGGGAATTTATCTTTCATATTTATTTCAAGCTCTACTTTGTCAGAACTAGAATCTCTTTCTTTAACTTTTATATTTAATTCTGGTGGTGTTGAATCTACATAAAATCTTCTTGCAATACTCATAAATCCACCATTAGATGAAAATACTTCTACACTCACATTGTTGTATCCATCTGGGAAATTCATAGTCGTTGAATATTTATAGCCTGCTCCAGTTCTTGCTACCTCCTTTGGATTGTCTGGATTTAGAACTGTGATATTTTCATCATATACAGTTTCTATTTCTACTCCATTTATTTTAACTATTGGATTTTCTACATCAAATACCGCTCCTTCAACCAATATATCTCTTTCTTTATATGGATCCAACAATGTTGGACTTGTCAAATAAATAGATGGAACTGCATAATCAACAACTATACTTTTCATTCCTGCATTTGCAGCATAGTCAAATCCAACTACGGTCACTTCAGGATTTGTCATTCCATGAATTATCTCTTCTATTGGATATTCATATTCTCCTTTGCCTTCTTGAGCCTTTATTCCATTTGCAACCTTTTCATTGCCAACCCATATATCAAAAGCCATCAATCCTGAAGTTTCATCAGTAGCCTTCCAAGAGATATTGCCTGTAGTTGGATTGTATATTACATCTGTAATGATTGGAGCTTCTGTATCTACATATACTGGTATATTCTTTTCTTGCCAAGAATCACTGTTTTGAATTTTTGCCTTTATTTGATAATAATATAATCCATCTTCTACTATTTCATCTCCAACTTTTCCATTCCAAATTCTATCTGTTCTAAAAGAATATTCAGGTCTTTTTCTAGAACCATCTATATAATTTTTCCTTACAAACTGTTCAGTCTTTATAGTTCTTAAGTTTTCTTCATCCTTATTTAAAATATTGTATTGTACTTCTTCTGCATTTCTCAAGAAAGATAACAAAGGTGTTACTGTATCTGTGCCATTTAATTTTCCTGCTGGCGTTCCAGGACTTATAGCAGCTTTTCCAGGAATCATAAAGTAATTTTGATTATCAAGCATACCTGTCATTTTATAGAAAGCTTCTTCACCCAAATCTTTAAATCCATCAACAATGCTTGGTTCATCCCAATTTCCATAAAACCCTACATATGGAACAGTTAAATTTGGATGTGTATTAGTCACTTCTTCAAGCCTCACAAAACCTTCAACAAACATATTTCTATATGCTTCTGGATCGTTTGAAAAATCAACTGAAACTGTAAATTCTGTAGAACTATTTGCTGGAACTGTTATATCCCCTAAAGGTGATACATCTGCAACCATTTTTCTTGTCTGTAGCAAATTATATTCAGTTCCTTTATAGTTATAAATTAAATCTGTCAATACATCTACTTTTACTTTGTAAGTTATATCTTCATCTGAATCATTTATAGCTTTCAAATTCATTGAGAAATTGGTACTTTCAAAATCCTTCAATTCTACTTTTGCTTCACCATTATTCACATTGATTACTCTCACAGGAGTAGAAACTGCTCCATATAAGTTCATAATACCTGCACCTTGTTTTCTTGGAGAATATGGCATCCCATCTTCATCAGATACTACTTCAGCAGTATTCATCAAAAGCACTTTTGCAAGTCTTGCTTGCTCTCCTACAGACAGGTCTTTATATCTATCATCTTGTTTTATATACTGCCTAACTAATGCTGAACCACCTGTCACATGAGGTGCTGCCATACTAGTTCCACTCATTACCCCATAATTATTATTCTGAAGAGTTGAATAAATTTGTCCTCCAGGTGCAGTAATTTCAGGTTTCAATTCCAATGTAGGTGTTGTTCCCCAAGAACTAAAATCTGACATAGTTCCACCACTTGGATTTGGAGTCTTCATTACATCATCATGGAACTTAATATATTTTTCTTCAAGTTCCAACAATGCCAATCCTCCATTGTGACCTATGAATACAGCTGGAATATTTCCCTTTGGTGGATACATCATGCTCACTAATTCTTCTCCGCCATTAGCATGATTGTATACGATAACTCCCTTAGCTCCAGCATTTTGTGCATTCACTATTTTTTCTGTAAATGGAAGTCCTCCACGTATTATCAAAGCTACTTTTCCCTCTGCATTTTCAAGTTCTGCTGGTGTACCTATACCACAATCAACAAACTCTATTTTATCCTTGATAACTTTTGCTGGATTTATACTTCCTGCAACCATCATAGGGATCTTTAAAAAATTTCCACTTGGAGTTATCATCTCGCCAAACAATTTATATGATTTTTGCCCATTTGGATAGAAATATTCTACTTCCTTATTTTCTACTTCTATTTCTCTACCATCCATATCTACTATCTTTTTTTCCCCTAATTTCAAATAAACTTGACCATCAACTTTTCTTGTATCTACTACTGCTTTTTGTGCAATTGGAGTCATATTTAGATATCCAAAATCATAGGCATCATCACCTACTATAGCAGAATTTTTGGGAAGAGATTCTTCACCTTCATCATTCTCATCATTTTCTTCATAAGATAGATATGGTACTGAAAGTTCCAAATTCTCGATTGATGCAACTTGGATAGAGTCATAGGAAAGACCAGGTGCTCCAACAAGTCCTATATCTGGGTTTTGCTTTATAGGATTGTCATAGCCATAGCTTAAATAACCTGAGTTTCCTGCTGATATAGAACAAACAATTCCATTATTTACAGCATTGGTAATAGCCACATTTACAGGATTCTCTTGTTCATAAAAAGATGCTGTAGAACCTAAGCTCATATTCAATACATCTGCCCCAAGTTTTATAGCTTCATCTATAGCATCTAGATATATATCATCAAAAGTAGTTGAATAAATTGGATCATTGCTGAAAACCTTCATTGCAAGTATTTGAGCTTCTGGAGCTACTCCACGTACTCCACCTTCATCTGGGTTTCCATTGGCACCAACGGTTCCTGCCACATGCATACCATGTTCTGAAGCTTCTGGACCTAAATCCAATATTTCATTATTTAAATCATAGTAGTTATATCCATATGGAACTTTAGCCGTATAATAGTTTCCTTTCAAATTGTCTTCCTTTATTTTATTTGCTACGTCCTCTTTGGTAAGTTTTGGTTCCGTTTCTTCACTCAAAACCATATCTTTGTGTCTAGGATCAACCCCTGTATCTATTATGGCAATCACAGTTCCTTCACCTTTATATCCTAATTCCCAAGTAGGAACAGCTTTGACCATTCCCGTAGAAGAACTCATCTCTAGAACCGGTCTTTCATATTCATTTGAAATATATACTTTTTCTACCCTTGGAAGTTCCTCTATTTTTTCAATATCCTCATATTCTACAAAGCCAGCAAAGCCATTGAAAGCTGTAGTAAATCTAGGCAATTCTTCCTTCTTGTCAAATTCAATTGCAATATTTTTTGATTCCATATCATTTAAAACCGCATTCTGCTCTGATAATATTTCTCCTTCAAGTTTCTGTCTTTCACCTTTATTTAGTTCTGCGTATTCTATACCTTTTGCTGCAGCTAAATTGATTGCTGGTTCTTTTTTAAGTTCTACAACAACTCTTACTTTCCCTTTGATCTCTATATCTTGTTTTCCCTCGAATTTTTCTTTTCCCGTTTCTTCAAGCACCTTAAGATTTTCGTCTACCTGCACTGTCTCAAAATCCACACTTTTTGCACTGGCCAATGTAGGTATAAATAATGCCAACGCAAGAACTATTGACAATATCTTCTTTATATTTCTCAAAGAAGATCCCTCCTTCTATCCCCTTTTATTTTTTATTTAAATATACATTTTTAAATACATGTAAAACCTCTCCATTATCTTTATATACAGTGATATTTACAGGATGCTCTCCATTGTAATAAATCTCCGTAGTCTTCGCAGCAGTATTTACAGGCCCCAATGTATCTTCTTTTTTACCATCCGAATACTTAAAATTAACTGAATACTTTTTAGCTCCTTCTAGCCCTTCAAGATCAATTGATACTCTCCCAAAGTTTTCAAGCTGTGACTTGTGGAAATACGCTGATATTTTCGGTTCAACTGTTGGGGGAGTTGGGTTGTTCTCTCCACCTGTGTTTTCACTTCCTCCTGTACTAATACCTCCTCCTGAAATATTGTCTTTCTTTTCAAAATACTTATCTAATCTTTCTCCTTTTTCAAATACCATATTGTTTAATATCATTCTCCCTCTTGAAAAAACCTTTTCTATCTTCAAATCGCTATTTATAAATACATTTTGAGACAATATTTCTGCTTCCAATACCTTTGTCTTCTGAAGATTTACTTTCACTTCATCTTTTCTAACCACAATACTCCCCATAGTTGATTTTTCAAAAGAAATACTTCCCTTTTCTCCGCCCATAATATATACTTTGCCTTTAACATTTAAGTTAGATGCCTTAAAACTTCCCTCACAAACAATATATAGATTTCCTTCAACAGTCATATTTTTTAATACTACATCTGAAGAAGATACAACTAAATTACCTTTTATATCTTTTCTATATTCCCCTTTTACATCCAGTATTTCATTCCCAACACCCATGATTATCTTTGCAGCCTCAGCTCTAGTTATATTTTTCTTCGCCCTAAATGTTCCATCTGAATAACCAGATATATATCCTTTTTCCACCATGCCTTTTAGATATATTTCTACAGATTTATCTATTTCTTTATAATCTTTAAAATTCAATTTATAATCTTCGTTTTTTATATCAAATACTATACCTATTATCTTGACTACTTCTTCTCTTGTTATGGGTTCATTTGGCTTCAATGCTTCACCTTTCTCAATATATCCTGCCTTCACTCCCTTTTTTACTTCTAAATAAAACCAATCTTTACTACTTACATCCTTAAATTCAACATTTTCTTCTTCTCTAATTTTCATCATATAATTTACAATTTTGTAGAATTCAGCACGGGTAATATTGTTTTCTGGTCTAAAAGTTCCATCCGAATAGCCTTTCACTATTTCTTTTTCTACAAGCTCTAAAATATATTCCTTTGCCCAATGTCCTTCAATATCCGTAGGTTCAGCAAAGGTCAATACACTATTTAGTAGCATAATCAAAGATACAAACGCTACTACCAATACCTTTGTTCTTCTCTTCTGCATCTACATATCCCCCTTTTTTAAAATTGTACAAATAAGCTCAAATCCTCCTTTCTCTAAAAGGTTGTACAACAAATATTTATGCTTTGTCCTTTAAAAAAATGACTGATATTTTATGTATTAATATAAAAAAAGCAGCCAATAAACTATCAAAACCTACTAGAGTAGCACACAAAGAAAGACCCCAATAGATTTTAACTCCATTAGGGTCTTTCTTTAATCCCTACACTATACGTTAGTATTAGGTGCAATATTCTTAATTTTTATAACCAGTTGTATCTACATTTAACAATTGACCTATTTTAATAATTGTGTCGGTTGAAGCTGTATATTCATCTAAAAATTGTGTTAAAATATTGTTTCGTGCATTATCATCTTCTAGATCATTAAATGCCTTTAGTATATTATCAAGTATTTCTAACTTTTTAGTGATAAGTGCCCTTGAATGATATTTATATGAAACGTTAGAAAATCTGTCCTTCAATATTTGAACAAACTCTAAACCATTTAGGGGCTTTACATTGTTTTTAGCGTTGTTTACCAAATCTACTGATTCTTGTGTTACATGTCTTGTTTCTACGATTTCGTTGAAGTATTTTTGCAATATAGCAAGATTATAACCCTCTCCTTCAGGTCTGTTATAGTATAAATCTGTAGCTACTGATGGTCTTCTTCCCTCAATAAGCCCATTGTATCCACTACCCACTCCAGTTTCAAGACCTAATATTTCTACTTTATTGCTATCTGCTATAATAGCCTTCATTTGACTCTCATCTGCAGCGTTTACTTCATTTAGTGCAGCTTCTATTTTTGTTTCTACTTCAGTTAAAGCAGTTTCTAGAGCATCTGTTGTTTCCTGTGATCTTGCAAATTTTCCATTTGTTTTCCCATTTCTTATTTCAATTACTCCTCTTAATACTACTTCTTTAGCTTCATCATCTAATACATTATATCCATTAACTAAACCTTCTAGATATATTACCTTTTCTTTAATTTTATGGCTTGAATGTTGAGTGTATCCCGCTTTATTAAATCTATTCAATAATATAGTTACATATTCTATACCATTTAGATTTTCAGCTGTTTCAGCATTATTTACTAAATTCATAGATTCTTGCGTTACCAATCTTGTCGCAACTATGTCATCAAAGATTTCTCTTAATCGTACTAAAGTGTACTTGCTATCTGCTTCATATTGTCTATTACCTACAAGGTCTACACTTACTGATCTGTCTCTTCCTGGTAAAAGACTAGTATAGTCAGTTCCTTCTCCAATTGATAACCCTAATACTTTTGCGTTATCTTCTATTGCTGTCTTCATTTCATCTGCTGTTTTAGCTTCGTTCACTGCTTTAAGAGCTGCTTCCACTTCTTCTTTTGAGGCATTTTCTTGTTCTGTTAATGCTTTAGCAAGAGCATTTCTTGTCTGAGTTGAACTTTGATAATCTGCACTTGATACTT